>JAIXVO010000215.1 GCA_027482985.1 Cyanobacteriota bacterium | reverse complement strand
CCTTAAAACTGCGGTGACGATGCCTTATTTTTCTTTATCCTTTACATAAATGCACTACCCGGGCTCGATTAGGCACGGGCACTCTTCACAAAGTGAACAGGATTGTTATATCACTTAAATTATGATCTCGGAATGAGACAATTCAAGCGTTCTGATCGATTTATAGATTAAGAAGATTGAAAGATTCTTAATTTTAAGATTTCCTAAAAAACAAATCCTTAAATTTTTCTGGCTTGAAAGATTTGTCGATTAGTTGTCGCAAGCCCTGTGTTACGATGCTTTGGAGTTTTTTAATCCTAGGATTGTGTGATCCTGTTTGGTAGTGATTAGGTGATTTCTCGAAAAGAGTTTCCCAAATGGTGGGCAGTGCCCACCCTACAGCTATACCTGGGAAACCTTTTTCAGACAACCTCTAAACCTCGTCTAGCTTGAAACCCGGAGTTTACCCTCACCCTAAATCCCTCTCCCTGGGAGAGGGACTTTGAAGGTGTTTCCGGCTTCCCGCAGGGTGGGTGAAAACTACGGTTCTCAATGTGAACTTGGTTTAAATCAGATTGATCGGGTTGTTTACTGTGTTCATTTCGAGGAGTGTTCTATCGTGGCTGACTTTAAATCGCTCACCTTGTTGGGGTGTGGTTGTTCCTCCTTTTTGGCCGATACGCTGGAAGCCGCTGGCCATCAACTCGTGCAGCGGCGGAACTTTCTCAAACTTTCCCTGGGCACCGCTGGGCTGCTGACCGCCACCCACTACATGACCGCTGGGGGCAGTGCTGCTACCGGGCAAACCGCAACGGCGACAGAGCAAACGAGCGTAGTAGCTACCGGTGACGTGGCGGACACGATCTACTTTGGCGGGCCGATTGTCACTATGGTGGCCGATGGCGATCGCGTCGAAGCCCTGGCAGTCAAAGGGGGCAAAATTATCGCCACGGGTAGCCTGGCCTCCCTCCAGGCTCTGCAAGGCCCAGATACCGCCCTGGTAGACCTGGCGGGAAATTGCCTAATGCCGGGGTTCATTGACCCCCACTCCCATGTGGTGATGCAGTCGGCCAAGTTTGCGGTGGCTAACCTCGACCCTTACCCCATCGGTGAAGTCAAGACCATTGAAGATATTCAGCGCATTCTGCGGGAGTATATCGCGACGACCCAACCGGCCCCCGGCACCATGGTGCTTGGGTGGGGCTACGATGACACGGCTCCCGCCGGCATGCGCCATCCCCTGAAAGAAGACCTGGATGCCGTCTCCACCGAGCATCCCATTCTGCTGGTACACATCTCTAACCACCTCTGTGCCTGCAATAGCCTGTTATTGGAGCAGGCGGGAATTACCGCCGACACCCCCGACCCCGAGGGGGGGCGCATTCAACGACAACCGGGCAGCACCGAGCCCAACGGCGTCCTCGAAGAACTGGCGCTGGTATACGTGGTTAAATTAGTCCCCACCCCGACCCCCGAAAAAGCGATGGAGCTGGTTGAAGCCGGACTGGCCTACTACGCGGCGGCAGGCATTACCACAGCCCAGGATGGGGCTACGGGCAAGGGTGCCGCAATGTTGCTAGAGGCCATGGCCGAGGCCGGTCAGTTGCCCATTGATGTGGTTGGTTATCCCCTCTATAAGACGGTGGATGAGGCCACTATGGATCAAATTGTGGCGGATTTAGATCGGTTTCAGTCGGGCAGCCCTTCCCAACGCTTCCGGCGGGGCGGGGTAAAACTGGCGGTGGATGGATCGCTCCAGGGCTATACGGCGTTTCTGTCTGAACCCTACTATGTGCAGCCCGGTGCCACGGCACCTACGCCGGATAAATGCTCCGACCAAAATTCTGAGCATATGTTTATTAGTGCCGATAGCGACTTGAATGGCCTAGAAACTGAAGCCGAGGCGGGTAACGATTACCAGGGCTATGCCAACATGACGGTGGAGGAGGTGACCGACTGGGTGCAGCGCTGCGATGCGGCCAATGTGCCCTTCCTGGCACACACCAACGGCGATGGGGCGACCGATATTTTGATTGAAGCGGTGGCCACGGTGCGCGGCGACAATCCTCGCCCTGAGCTGCGTACTGTCATCATCCATGCCCAAACCATTCGGGAAGACCAGCTGGATTTCGCGGCTGCCCAGGGGTTGGTGCCCTCCTTCTTCCCGATCCACATTCCCTACTGGGGCGATCGCCATCGCGATATTTTCCTGGGGCCAGAGCGGGCCGACCGCATTAGCCCGGCCAAGTCGGCCCTCAATCGCAGTATGAAATTTACCCTGCACCACGATGCCCCCATTGCGGGCATTGGCATGTTGCCCGTGGCGGCGGCCTCGGTCAATCGACTCACTTCGTCGGGGCAACCCCTGGGCTTTGACCAACGCATTACGGCCTTTGAAGCCCTGCGGGCGATCACCGCCGATGCCGCCTGGCAATACTTTGAGGAAGACCGTAAAGGCACCCTGGAGGTCGGTAAGCTGGCTGACCTGGTGGTGTTAACGGCTGATCCCCTGGCGATTGATCCCCTGGAAATTGCCGATATTCAAGTGCTGGAGACGATTAAGGAGGGGCAGACGGTGTACGAAGTAGCGGCTGTCTCTGGCACCGTTAGCTATCGTCAGCGCATTGCCCTGCCCCCCGAGGCCCAGCTGGTGCTCAAGCTCGAAGACGTCAGCCTTGCCGATGCCCCTTCGGTGGTGATTGCCGAGAAAACCATCGAGACGGCGGGGCGGCAGGTGCCGATTCCCTTTGTGCTCACCTACGACCCCGACGAGATTCAGCCCCAGAACCGTTACGTGGTTCGAGCCCAGATTTTCTACGGCGATCAGCTGCGCTGGACTAGCACCACGGCCTATCCGGTGATTACCCTGGACAGCCCGACCGATGTCACCATTGAACTAGAACAAGTTGGAGGGCCGACCTGAGCAGTTGACAAACATAGATTTTTGAGGAGTTCACGGTTCCCCAGAGCCGATCCTAAGTCCAGACTTACCGTGTTTAAACTCTGTCCAAAGGAGTTCTAGCTGGTGTAGGGCTTCGTCAGCCGTAAGTCGCCCCTGATCGTGAAAGCCAACAATTTGATTTACCCGGAGAGAAAATTCTTGCAGGTTAGCGTTAAAGGCTAAATTTTCAGGCGAAAAATGCCCAACATATCGACCCAAGGGAAACACAGCACCATAACCTGCGGGTTCACCAGGCTGATTGAATAAGTCCATTAGCAGATCAAAACATCAGATAGCGCGACTGTAACACTTTTATAGCGGTTCCAGATCGGATGAATTACAGCAGGAGCCCTGCTGGCTAAGCGTTACAGACATCTGCACATACCTCACGCCAACGAGAACCGCTATAGTATAGCCGCCACTTTGGCTAGGACAAGCTAAGGACAGCGCTTCTGGAGTGGCTCTGGCGAGCCAGATACAGCCTTTTAGCCAGCCTACCAAGAATGCAGTGCCCGCAACTGAGGTGTTTTTTTCATCTGATGGGCTTCCATGCGGGTTAGCACATCATCCAAAATGGTAATGGCTTCGCCGATAAAGGGGCCTTTGTTGAGCATCACGCACTCGGCCCGTTCTGCCATAGCGGCGTCGGTCATTTCTCCCCGTGAGGGAGCCCCATTTTTGACTAAGCTTTCTAGCACTTGGGTGGCCCAAATCACTGGCACATGGGCGGCTTCACAGATCCAAAGAATTTCTTCTTGAATCTCGGTTAGCCGCTGGTAGCCAATTTCGATAGCCAAGTCGCCCCTAGCGATCATTACCCCAAAGGACTGTTTGCCTGCGGCATGAACAATCAATTCGGGAAGGTTGGCAACAGCGACAGCGGTTTCAATCTTAGCGACAATCGCTGGTCTTGGCCCCAGAGCATCACACCGTTGGGCTAATTCTTGCTGGAGTCGGTCGAGATCCGCCGATCGCTGCACAAAGGAGTAGCCAATTATGTCGGCATGGGCGGCAACAAAATCTAGATCTGACAGATCTTTTTCGGTCAGGGGAGAAAGCTGCAAAACCGTGTTGGGAAAGTTCAACCCTTTTTCGGGGCGGAGCTTGCTTCCTTTTGGCCGAGCGTGGGTCACCTGTAGCAAAAGCCCTGGTTGGCCATTAGCATCTGGGTATTGGGTGTCGATCACCTGGGTACGGATTTTGCCGTCGTCAATGTAGACCACCGTACCCACGGGCAACAGGTCGAGAATTTCGGGCAGGGTGCAACTGGTTTGAAATTGCTCCACCGTGGGTGTTGGCTGGTCGGGTGCTGGCTGATGCCGCGAGATCACAATCTGGTCGCCTCGAAAGACTCGCTTTGTCTTTGGGGGTGCCAGCACAGGCCCGGTGCGAATTTTGGGGCCGCCTAAATCCATCATGACTTTGCACAAAGTGTCGGTTTCCTGGGCTGCTTGGCGCACATGAAAAATCATGTTTTCCCACTCAGATGGAGAATCGTGGGCACAGTTAATTCGCACACAGTTAGCCCCCCGCTGTAGGATCTCGCGTACCAGACTGTAGTCTGTAGCGGCTTCGGTGGGTAAGGTCACCATGATTGTCACCCGCCGGTGACTTGGGGCGGGCCCAAACAGGTCTACAGTATGCTGTTGTAGTAGGCGATCGCCCTCAAAAAAGGCCTCGATGGGTGGGCGGTTTTGCTCGGTTGGATCGGCACCACAAATCACCGCAAGAGTAGCAATCACCGCATCCAGGTTCGGCATCACTCGGGCTTCGATACGGCCTAGGGACGAGAGGCCCCAGGGCATGAGAGTAGCCTGCAAAAACCGCAAATCGTGACGCCTCAGGGCCAGGTATTGAGCCAAATTAAGCGCGCTGGGCAAAAATTCGGTTCGCTGAATGTGCGATCGCCATTCATTTAAGGTGGTTTGTCCCTCGTTTTCCACCGTCTGGCGGAGAACCCGCAGGGTGGATAGTAGACGTTGGGGATGGGAAAGATCCAGCGATTCGATATTTTCCCCAAAGCTTGTTTCCGACGTTGAGATCACCATAGTAAGGTCTCCTGTATAGTCGCTTTGATCGGATTATCCAATATTTTGACTCCTAAAAACTGACAGATCAAATAGTCTCATGGAGTCGGATTAAAGCATTGTTGCCATTAGAATGCTGACTTTATTTTCCTGGATCACCCTGCCCATGGGAAGCAAGCATTTGATTTACCTGTCCTAGCGAAAAGTCTTGCAGATTAGCGTTAAAAGCTAACGTTTGAGGAGAGAATCACCCAAGATATTTATCCAGAGGAAATACAGCATTCTTAGCTGTGGGTCAATCAGAGGGATGCAGTCACCTTTTTATAGAGCAGCAACTTTATAGAGCAGCAACCGCGAGGCTTCTTTGGGTTGGCCTAATTTTGAGATAGTCACCGATCTGAGAAACCCGGAGTTCTCGGTGCTGATTAGCCTGCCATACCTGTCCACTCAGCACATCTAAGCAGGTCAGCCATTGCCCTTCACAGGCGGCTGTATCTAGGCAGATGGCGTGGCCAATGTTTAGAGGGTGGCCATCTCGTTGGGGGGTATGACCACAGACAACGGTTTTGCCTGACCTGTGGGGTTGAGGATTTTTAAACTTATTAAAAAATAAGGCCGAGTCTGGCTGCTCTGCCAGGGTCTTGTCTGGATCCAACGTGGCATGAACAAAAATATGATAGTCTGTCTCTACCCAGTTAAGGCAGTGCTGTTCTACAAATCTCCAGTGGGCCTCAGGAATAGAGGCCAGCGTGCCAGCATGGCCGTCTTTTCCATAGGAGTCTAGGGT
>JAIXVO010000485.1 GCA_027482985.1 Cyanobacteriota bacterium | reverse complement strand
CAAATACAGAAAGTTCGCCTGGTCAAAACTAGGAAGGAAAACGTTATGTATGGATGAAAATGATACCTCAGTTTATCACAGGTAAATTGGAAAACCGTAGATTATGGCTTTTTTACTACTTTCAGAACAGCGATTTCTCAGATCAGAAAAATTACAAAAAATGACAATTCACTCATTCCCGATCTGAGGACTTGAGCTCGAATCGGCAGATTTCCAGGGCGACAATCTCACCCTAAATCGTGAGCTGGAATCCACAAATCGCCGTGTCCAAGCGCAACTCAATGGAGCGCCAAAAGGATGCCTTTTGATCGGCCAGCAGCAAATTCGACTGTCGATTATGTTTCGGAACTGTCACGATCGCTCATTTCGGCTTGGCAGTTGCGGTTGGAGTAGGGGAGGGATTGAGCTTTAACCGATAAACGCGCGTGATCTTTAAACTGGGACAACAGGCCGGATCGCCAGCCTGATATTGATCCATGACCGCTTCAATGGAGCTATCAGGGTTGACTTTGAGCGTTTTCGGCACAATCTGCGGTCCGATAAACTCACTGGAGATATTCTTAGGATTACCGCCTTCATTCGCCAGGGCAACTAAGTAGGAAAAATCCCCCTGATTGGGGATTGTCACTTTCAAAATAGTGACGGCATCTTTCACCCCATCTTTATTGATATCCCCGTAAGTCACGACATCGCTCATGGTATAAGTGCGTTTTGTGGCTGGGTCTTCATACTTCCCCTTCACTAATTTGACTGGTCCTTTCGCCAAAAAGTAGTACTCAGCATTCTTCAATTTCTCAACGGTTAAAGGAATGCTGGGATCAAGTTTCGGCGTACTCGTCGCGATCGCAGCTGCCTGCCCAGGTGCCGGACTAGCAGGCGCTCCACCCCCTTTTTCAACAGTTGAAGACGCGGGAGTCAGAGTACTATTGGGGACATTTGGCGACGGCGATCCAGTGGGGGATGCGGCGGGGGAATTGGCGGGTGAGGCATTGGCGGAGGGGGGATTGGCGGGGGGTGAAGTGGGGGCACACGCCATTAATCCTATGCCGATTGACCCACTGAGACTGATCAAAGTAAATAAGCCAGAATGATGCATGGGTTTCTCCAACGGCAGCGCTAACGAGGGTAAGATTCGGCAAAAATTAGTTGCCACGATTGAGACATTTTGAGCGGGGGAATTCTGCCCTTCACCAGAACTCGATTCACGAATAAATGTAATGAAAAATTAAGAACTGGTTCGAGACATTAACCATAAATGCTGGATCAATCAGGGTGGGCAAACTCTGTAAATCTTATCCGACGGCTTTCGCGATCGCGCATAAATGTTCGCTGCGATCTGGGGCTTCAGCGGCTCAATTCAGGGACTAAAATTGTCAAAATTGCTGGATTTGCGGCTATCTTACCAGCCACGGCAGCGCCAAACCGAGCGATCGCCTGCTGGTTTCAATAATTGCCCTCTAGGTCGCACCAAGTGAGTGGAGCAATCCCCAAATGACCCGTTATCCTAAACACATGATCCGCAGTTGCGTTCATTCTGCATCCATGAAACTTACCCGCTGGTGGTTGCCCGCCGTTTCGCTTTTGGCCGTGGGCGGAGGCATCGCCATTTATCCCTTCCTCCAACAATCGGTGCCCTTCTTGAACCGCGATCGCCGTCCATTTCAAGCGGCAGAACGCCCGGCTCCACAAGTGCAAAACCCATCTCTGGCAAAGCCTGAGTCAGCCTCCAGTGACCCCATTTACGAACAGGTGAAGCCAGCCATCGTCACTGTTTATGGGGCGTATGGCTTAGGGGCGGGCATGATTTTGCGATCGCCTGGTTTGGTATTAACAAATAAACATATTGTGGATAATTTCGCGACGGTCAAAGTCAAAATGTCTGACACCAGATTGTACGAAGGGAAGGTGGTGGATTTTGATTTGCGCTACGATTTGGCCCTGATTCAGATCCAACAACCCAATCTCAAGTTGCCAACCGTCACCCTGGCGAATGCCGTCAATTTAACCAAGGGCGATCGCGTTTATGCGATCGGCAGTCCTGGCGGTCACGCTGGCACTCTCACCCAGGGCACCTTTACCCGCATCACCGAACATGGCAGTCTGCAAACCAGCAGTGGCTTATTGCAGCCCGGTAACTCTGGCGGTCCGTTACTCAATGCGCAAGGCCAGGTGATCGGCGTGAATAAAGGACTCCTCCCCGATCAAAGCGGCTTAGCCACCCCCGTGACTGTGGTTCAGCCGCTCTTGCAACGGTATGAGCGGATTCATGGGGAAAAGTAGGGAGGAGAGGGAGAGCGAGGGAAGGTTTCGTAGAGACGTACCGCTGGTACGTCTGGATTAGCGCAGGATGGAGGGGAAACGTAGGGCATGGGGATGGACCGATCATGCAAAAACCCCTGATATTGAGGCTCAGGGGTTGATCAAACTATATGGAGAAGGTGGGGCGGGTGGCTACATCTTGCTAATGATGCGTTGGACGATGTTCATCCCGGTGACGGCTTGCCAACCGAACAGACCGAGCAGGCCAACGTTGAGAAAAATGTGGGAATACCGCGCCCAATCTTGCCCTTTTTGCATAAAGGGAGAGAGGGCTGCTGAGACGGCAATCAGCCCCGTCATCCCCAATCCTGCCAGCAAATGCGCAGAGACAAAGAGCTTGCCATTCACGATATAGGTGACGGCCATCCCGCCGATCGACCCCAACACCATTAAGGCCAGCAGGATCGAACCGAGTTGGTAGTGGCGGGTGTTGAATTTACCTTTAATCAGTTCTTTTTTCTCGTCGCCCTCAGCCGAACGAGTTTTGCGCACTTTCATGCCAAGATAGAGCGCGTATCCCATCAAAATAAACACGACCCACATGAACACGGGGTGGAAAAATTGACTCCAAACCTTGACGGACTCTGGAATTGCAAGACTCATAAGAGTTAATAGCAGCGAAGGATCTTCATAAAAATTAGCATATAAGGAGGTCAGGATTTTGCTTTGCCGACCGGCTTGAACCGAACGATCGCGATCGCTCGGTATCCAGTGTGTGCGATTTCTGCTTCCCGGTTTGTTATTCTGACTCCGGAATCTACATTGTTTGAATTTCCCTAGCTCAGTTACAAGAGGAGAGTTGGCATGGATCGGATCAAGGCGCAAGCGGAGCGGCTACGGACGCTGGTACTCGCCCCAGAAACTTATGCGGTCTACAAAAATTTTGTGACGACCACCTGGGCAATTTTGCAAGCAACGGGATTATTGCTGTGGTTAAGTCTGTGTCTATTTCTGGTCGGCTTTGAGTGGTTCTGGCATACTTCCCTGGCGACGGGGCGCAAGACGCGCACCTGGTTCAACAACTTAGAAGGCTCGAACGAACAACTCGCCTCCGAAACGGGTAAAGCCT
>JAIXVO010000309.1 GCA_027482985.1 Cyanobacteriota bacterium | reverse complement strand
TTGTAACGTGGCAATCTCATCCGGTTGCACCACTGGATAACCAAATTCCAGCGCCAGATCATTAGCAAGGCGCACGATCACCTCAAAGGAATCCGCGATCGTGCCATCAAAATCAAAAATGAGAACCTTCACGGCAAGTTAGGGCAGGGGGCAGGGGGCAGGGGGCAGGAGGGAGAAGACAGGAGTCAGGAGTCAGGAGTCAGGAGGGAGGAGTCACGAGGGAGGGGAAACGGAGAGATGCGCCGCTGGTACGTCTGTTTGGCAGACCGGAGGAACGATGGAGATGTACCCCTAGGGCGGCTGTCGGTGAGCGATAGGAAAGGTAAAAACGTGCCGCTGGTGTACTTGTGCGGCGAGGCGCTTTTGCCATCCTAAACAGGCTGTTTCCCGCTGCCGTCTGCCTTCCTCCCCATGCTACTCGTCTTGGGGGACTTCATTCCACAGGGTGGTGGCTTGGCGCAAACTGTTGAAGTTGCCATTGCCCAGGATCAGATGGTCGAGGACAGGAATGCCGAGGAATTGGGCACCGGCGAGGAGTTGGCGGGTGAGGTGCAGGTCTTCAGGACTGGGGTCGGTGTTGCCGGACGGGTGATTGTGGGCGACGATGAGGCGGGTGGCTCCCTGTTTAATCACTTCGCGGAAGATGTCGCGCGGGTGGGCCAAGGTTTCGGTGGCGGTGCCGATCGTAATGATGCGAGTGCCTAAGAGTCGATGTTTGACATCGAGTAGCAAAATGGCAAACCGTTCTTGTGCTTGCCACATCAAATCATGACTCAGGGCGGCAGCGGCGATCGCTGGATCATCCACCACCGTCAAATCGGCAGGCCGCGCTTGAAACACTCGCTTACCTAACTCGATCGCCGCCAGAATGGTCGTGGCTTTAGCTTCCCCAATGCCAGAAATTTGAGTGAGTTCGCCAACACTGGTATCGCGCAGCGCGGACAAAGCATCGCCCCGCCCCTTGCCTAACTCGTGCAAGATGAGCTGCCCTAACCCGACCGCCGATAACTTGCCGGGTCCCTGCCCAGTGCCTAACAAAATCGCCAATAATTCTGCTGCCGCCAAGTTGCGAGTGCCATGAGCAATCAACCGTTCTCGCGGTCGTTCAGTCAGCGGCATATCCGCCACTCGCAAGGTATAAGTCATGACAGCACCCCCAATTGACACGATGCAGAAAGATAGCCGGCATCAGCCCCCCAAGATTAGGAATCAATCATCGTGGGGTGGACATCTCGCCCATCCAAACAGTCAGGCTATCCCTTTAGTTATCCCTCTTGAGGCAAATTAAATAACAGGGGCATAACGGCACCGCGATCGCTCATGGACTGCGGCATCAGCAGACTCACCAACCGGAGTGCAGTTTCTCACTGGGGCGGGCAAGATGCCCACCCCACAGTCAAGAGATTCAGGCTGTAATCCACTAGGTTAGGGGAATTAAGCGCACTGGGAGCAGTTTTCGGAGTTTCCGCAGAAGATGATCGGCCTGATGATCATAGAGGTCTAAGGTCATGACATTAGGCACATCCAGGGTTTGCGGCAAATTGTCCATAAATTGGCGAGCGTCACTCAAGGCGCAACCGGAAATATTTTCCAACGTGTTGCCGGCGTAAAAAGTGACCTTAGAATCCAACGGCTTCAAGGCTTGTAACTGCCAGCGGCGAGGCGGTGTGAGGGTGCCCCATTCAATTCGCTGTAAGCCGTTGAGAGTGGCGAGGACAATCAAGCGATCGCCCACCTGTAACCGCACATTATCGGATGGCAGCAGTTTCCAGGTGGAGTCAGGGAGAGCTTGGTAGGCGATCGGCACCACGCCATAACCATAAGCGATTTGCGCCAACAGTTTGCCTTGTAAAGTATCGGTGGCCTCAATGTGATATTCCGTGACCAGGATGGTCTCGTTTGCCACCTGAAATAAATGTAAAATATTTTCTCCAAAGGCGGCTCCGGCAAAGGCATCGGCAGTCAGGGCATAGACGCACAACGCTTTGGCATCCGGCATTAAGCCTGTGAGATGGTCACAAAACCGTTGATCCTGTGCCCGAATCACTAAGTTGAGGGTGCGATCGCATTGCGCTGCCGCATTCCGAGCCGTAAGCGCCACTTCTAAATTCAACATTTGATCATCTGTAGCCACGATCAAACTTTTCGCCTGTCCTAAGTTAACGGCATCTAAGCCTGGCAGAATCGGACTGGACACCAGTGGCACCTGGGGTAGTAAGTCTTCATGCTCCTTGCTATGGGTGAGACAGACAAAGGGCTGATGAGCGTCTTGCAATAGGGTGGCAATGCGCTGACCGACGCGCCCCAAGCCGACCAGGACGACATGCTGCGATCGCGGGACGGGCGGACGGCGTTGCAAGAACTCAAAGCGGGCACTGAGCAGGCGATCGGCCAGCAACCCCAAGACGCTCAAGAAAAACAAAATACTGGCAGCCGTAATTAACAAACAAATCGCCTGTACCCACCAGGGCACCGTCGTACTCAGCGCCAATCCGCCAAACACGTCCCCATAACCGCCCAGCAACAAAATCACCGCACTCGAAATTGCTTCTTGCCAGGTCATGCCCTCAACCGTGAAGCGTAATAGCACTGCGCCCAAAATCCCCAGCAGGAAGGCGATGAAAAAGCCCAAGCTGGTGACTCTCCGCGTGCGATCGCCTTTCACCCAACGCCAAAATTGTTGCCCCCCCTGTCGCCAGTTGCCCTGGATGAAGCGTTGTAATCGTTGCCGCCATTGACTCCATTGCGGGGGCGTGGTGGGTAGCTGGGGCGTGCCGGGACGTTCTACCGCTTCAATGTAGAACAGTGTATCTCCGGGTTGAATTTGGGCGGTGGGTGACCATTGGTAGAAGATGCGTTCTGCCGCGATCGCGTCCGCCTCAGCCGTAGGGGGCAGTATCGAGACAGTCCTTCCCGACGATCTCGATAAAGTTGGTGGAGACTCCAGGGTTGAACTATATTTCAACAAGCGACAGGAGTCTTTATAGAGTTTGTGAATCGGTAAGTTGGTAAATTGCCCATCCTGGGGCTGGACTTGATGTTGCACCACTCGCAACTGGCGATCGCCAATCTTAAACAAGCCTAAGGTTTCATCGCCTAATGCCGCCAGGACAAAGGATTCAGCTGGGAGTTCAATGGGTTCAAAGGCTGCAAAATTGCCCAACCGCTGTTTTAACAACTCATTCAAATTCTGTTTACCTGATCGCACAATTAAGCGCACATGAGGATTCAATCGCCGCGCCGCGATCGCGGTTTCAATATTCGTGTTTTCATCCTGCGTTACGATCACAATGGCGCGACAGTCGGCAATTCCTGCCTGTTGCAACACCGCATCTTGGCGACAATCCCCCGTAATCATCGCCGCCGACAACCAATCCGACAATTGATCCACTTCCCAATGGTCTGGCTGCTGGCGATCGATCGCCGTCACCTGAATCTCCACCGCTTGTTGCGCGAAGGATTTGAGCGATCGCACACAATGCTGTCCCAACCGTCCCAGGCCGCACACAATAAAGTGATCCGACCGCGATCGGGCTGGGGCGATCGTGGCAAGTGACTGAGAGTCGTCGCTCAAGGTGCGATCGTCTGCCTGCACCAAAGAGTCTGATGTCAGTGCGAAGAAACTGCTTGGATGAGTCAAATCTTGTTGTGTCAATGAGTCTAACGGGTCTTTGAATAAACTCACAACATCAATTTCGACCATCCATGCCGTAAAGGTATCACCCACCTGCCGCCCATACACCCGACACGTTTGCACTCTGCGGACTGCCTCTACCTGCAATAACTGGCGCACCCGTAGCAGTACCTCCGACTGTGACGGCACCTGTTCGGCTTCCAACAAGATATACAGGGTCGTCTTTGCCCACGCCACCCGGACAGTCATCGCAGCGGCACTGAAGGCGTGCGCCAGTTCAGTCTGCCATGCCTGAAACGATTGATCTTGCTCCAAATCCGACAACCTTGATGACACCATGTCACAGTCCTCATCGTTGGATCGGGTTTACGCTGAATTATTTGCCGCGATATGGTTGGGGTTTATCTAAATTCGCCTGACCCACTTCGTAGTCCACAGCATAAGGGTCTTGCACCGTTTCCGCAGCATTCCGTAATTCTAACCCCACCAATTGCCCGTCTTCGTCATAATCGAGAATCAGGTTGGGGGTAATTTGTGCCGTTTCCGCGATCGCCCCGCCCTTGAGGGCAATTTGCACAATGTTGTGATCTGGATCAAAAACGACCTTCATGCTGCCATCCCTTGTGTCAACGCATCAGCCGACTGCTGGCCCTGGCTCAGCAGCCTCTATCGCCTGATAGTCGCATTGATTATCACTCTTGGCAAATTTTAAAACAACAAACCAAGGGGTGTAACTTGCCGTCTTCCCCCCTGGCCCATTCTGCCCCCAGCCGCTGCCAGCCTTAACTGACCGTGTTCTTGTAAATTTTGCCGTCTTTGACAATCACTTTAAAGTTCTGGTCATAATCCGCCATGACGGCCAAATCTTTGAGCGGCTCGCCCTCCACCAGTAACAAATCGGCATAGGCACCCGGTTCAATGATGCCCAGTTTGCCATCCTGGTACGGATTGCGCGGTCCCGACAAGGTTAACAATTGAGCATTATCGTAAGTCACCAGCTTGAGCGCTGCCGCCGGGGTGAGCCATTTTGCCAACTTCACAATGTCCTTGTTCTGGTTTTTGTTGTTGGCTGGGGCAAACAGAAAGTCGGTGCCCCAGGCCAGTTTGACATTGTACTGCTTGGCCCATTTGAAGGCATTGTCAGTGCCATCCACCACGGTCTGCTTTTTCTGGCGGACGAAGGGATCAGCCGTGGGGGGAGCCGGATCTAACGCTTGTAAACTCAGCCAGACACCTTTCTCCGCCAGGAGTTTCATTGTCGCTTCATCCAGCAACTGCCCATGTTCAATACATTTCACGCCCGCCTCGATCGCCCGTCTGACGGCTCTCGATGTATAGGCATGCACCGTCACATAAGTATTCCAATCTGCCGCCGCTTCCACTGCTGCTTTCAGCTCATCTAAGGTGTATTGGCTGACATCCAGCGGGTCATACATCGTGGCTGCGCCACCCCCCGCCATCACCTTAATTTGTGATGCCCCAAACCGGAGGTTCTCCCGCGTCGCCGTCAACACTTCATCCCGACCATCCGCAATAAAGTTCGACCCCAATTGTTCGCCCCGTGACACCTCGCCAAAAAAGCGGCGCGATCGCTCTGTTTCAGAACGCGAGTCGCCATGTCCCGAAGTTTGGGAAATCATCGCCCCACTGGGATACACGCGAGGACCAGGCGTTTTACCTTGATCGATCGCTTTTTTCAAGTCAAAAATTGGCCCGCCCAGATCCCGAACTGTGGTGAAGCCGCGCAATAACATCGCCTCCGCTTCTTTCGTCGCATTGGCAGAAATGGTCTCTAGCGGCGTTTTCGGATTCATTAACTCCGGTTGGCTCATCGAACTCAAGGTGATGTGCACATGGTTATCAATCAACCCCGGTATCAGTACGCGCCCATTCCCTTGAATCTGCGTCAAGGTGGTTCCGGCGGGGGCGGGAATGGCAGCGGTGGAAATCGTTTTGATTTTGTTCTGCACCACCAACACATTCGATGCCGCCGAGAGTTGGGGATCTTTGCCATTAAAGATCCGCACATTTTGGAACAGAATGCCCGTTGGGAGCGTGGGGCTGGGACTGGTAGTGGGGGTCGCCGCCGGCCTGACGGCCACTGGCGCGGCAGTCGTTGGCGCGGGATTCTGCGATTGGTTAGCCGTACAGCCCAGTGGCGCGACGATGGTCATCAGCGCTGCGATCAGCACCCCAACAATGACCCGATAACGAACTTGCATAACCTGACTCCTGGTAAACTCAATTAGAACGTCAACGTAGTTCTCAAGACCCCAATCACCGTGTCGCGGTTACGCGTATTTTGGTTAGGAGCCGTGAGCCAAATGAAGCCGGGGGTGAGGACATCGTGACCACAGGTTGCCTATTGAAGGGGCCAAAGCCAGTTGCATCCGCGATCGAGACTTGACCTGCCAGCGTGTTCGCCACAGCGGTGCCCGTCAGAGTCAGACCCAGGTTATTGAACCCACACCGACCAAGGGCGGCATCGGCATGCAGATAGGTAGCGCCAATACCAAAGTTGGGACTGGGTCGCCAGGTGAGTTGGGCGATCGCGCTATAGGTGGCATTGAATAGCCCAAAGTTGGGATCAGCCCCACCACAAATTCTCACCGACTGAGGGCATGTTGCAAACTCCCGACGGCCTCGAACTCCGACTCATCCTGGAACGCTGGCACCGCCGCGATCGCCGTTCCCGGCACCAGAGCGATCGCGCCACTCCCAACCGCGATCGGTGCCATCAGGGTGAATATCCAATTGTTGACAATGCTCATTTATAAACCCTTGCACAGTTCGCTTCACAGCCAAGTTATTTTACTTACCAAAAAAATCTAAAAGAATCATAAAAAGACTGGATGAGCTTACCGAAATTCCGCATAGAGATGCAGTGCTAGAATTGTGACAAAAATTTTTATTCTTCTGGTTTGACTCACTCAGGCATCCGCATTAAATCTGTTGAATCACCAGCGCCGTCATTTTCCATGACCGATCCTGCACCCAATCAATTTCCTCGTCATCACGGGTTGATGACTTCGCTCAGCCTGTTAGCAAGGCTCTGAACCCTAGTTTTCGGAATGATTTCAGCCGTGACGCATGAATCACTGGCTGATGACATATCAGAAGAAAGTAAGGAAAATATAAGAGTCTGACATGAAGGACTGTTTAGCTTCCTGACCACATTTGTGGACTTGATTTCTGCTTAGAAAACATTTATTTTTTCAAAAGGCTTCTGTTTGATTTCGCCCCTGTTTCTGCTTGTGCCGCTCTTTCTGAGAGTGCCCTTTTCAGCTTCAAATTGCGATCGCGGGTTCACGTTATTCGGTTCGTCTTTATGTCTCCTTTCGATCTATTTTGTCCCTGTTGTACGGGTGCGTTGTTGCAAACCCTCGCGCAAACTGATATCCGTGTCTGGCAACCCCAAGCCTTACTGGAGTTAGGTAAAGGTGCATTCCTGGCTCACTTCAACCCATCACCGACCGAAGTTGCCGCTGCTGCCCCAGCCTGTCCACTCGCAGCCGCGATCGCAAAAACCTAAACAAGATTCTAGTTGTGATAGGTGTAAAACTTTCGCTGGATTGATGAATGACTTTGCAAGTAAGCGTGGTAATTGCTCTGAATTGATCATCCTAGATAATCTTGCTGCCAAGTTCATTGGCTGTCCAAAAGTTCACATTCACTAGAGGTAAATCATGTCGATTGGTCCTGTAGAACTGCTCCTGGTGAAGTTTCCAGGCAATCAGTTTAAAGGCGAAATTCTCCCCGCCCTCAAAGAACTGGTAGACACGAACTTGATTCGCGTTATCGATATCCTGTTTGTCAAAAAAGACAGCGAGGGTAACGTCTTAGTGCTAGAAGTCAACGACTTGGAGGATGAAGAATATGAGGCGATCGATCCTTTAGTAGGTGAGATTTCCGGTTTAGCCTCAGAAAGCGATGCCCGGCATTTTGCCGCTGCTTTGGAAAACAACGCCTCCGCCGCCCTGTTGCTCTTTGAAAATGTTTGGGCGACTCGCTTCCGGGATGCCATTCTCAATGCCAAAGGGGAAGTGCTGCTCAACGAACGCATTCCCAAAGCCGTGATCGACACCCTGATCGCATCACAACTCGAAGCTACACCCGCTTAGATCGATTGTTTTTGTCATGTCAGCTGCACCTGATTTCCATTCCCCTTAGGAGATTTCTTATGATAGGCCGTAGAAGATCGATCGCTTCACCCCGCCGAGGTCCTGGATTGGTCGGGACGATGGCCAGAACCGCAGTCATTGCCGGGACTGCCACCGCGACATCCAGAGCCGTGAGTGGGGCGATGGATGGTGCCGCCCAAGCCGCACAGGAACAGCAACTGGCGAATGCGGCGGCGCTGCAATCCCAACTTGAATTGGAGCAACTGAAGGCCCAAATGGCGGCAATGCAGACGCAATCCGCGATCGCCACCCCACCTGCCGCACCTGCCGCACCTGCCGCACCCGCTGGCACCGATCTGATGACCCAACTGCAACAACTGGTGCAGATGAAAGAAATGGGTGCCTTAACCGATGCCGAATTTCAACTTGCTAAGGCAAAGTTGCTGGGCAGTTGACCCATCAGCGGCGTTCCTTCACACCCGTCACTTCAGCATCACATTTGAACTGGCGCAACGGGTGCGTTAGAAACTGAAATTGGTTCGAATTAGCCCCACCCAGATGGGTTCATTATTGGCATCATGGTTGGGGTTAAGAATCACATAAAGATTGGGTGTCACACTGATGTTGTCATTCAGGCGATAGGTGTAGAAGGCTTCTAAATGCAAAGCGGTGTCGGGATCTTCCCGCCGGACTCCCCGCACCAGAAAATTACTTTGAGTGACTTTGGGCGGCACCCCGACAATGAACCCACCGCGATCGCCCCGTTGCAGCAGATCAAACGCCACCCAATTGACTGCCCCATTCAGCATGGTCGCCGTTCGCTGCGAAGCATTCACTTGCGTCGCGTGGGTATAGCCTAACCAACCGCCCACACTGAAGCGGGGTGCCAAGCGCCAATGCCATTGCAAGCCGAAGTTTTCGGCTGTGGTCGGATTCTGCCCAAACGGTTGCAGAGCGAAGAGACTGCCCGTCGTGCCAAACAGATTGACCGTGCCCGCCCGAAAGTATTTATGGGCATAGGCGATCGCCGCCGTGAAGCGTGGCAGGGGAGTAAACGTGAGCTGCGCCAGGATACTATTGTTGCCCTGAAAGAAGCCCACTTCTGGCGTATTGGCAGAAAGACTGCCGGACAAATAAGCCAGGTGCAGTTGGAGTTTGGGATTAAATTTATACGCCGCTCCCACCCCCACGCTTTCAAACCCCGTCCGGTAGACTGCTGGGTTATACCAGGAAAAGCGGCTGGTGGGACCATCCAAGGAAGCGATCGCCGGATTCACCGTTGGCAAAAAATCGTAGGGTTGCAACGCCCGCAAGCCGAACCAAACCGTGGTGCGATCGCCCAACGCAAATTGATAATGCAATCGATCCAACGCCAGCGCACTGTTATTCGGATTCACGGCCACATCTGTCACAAAGTTGGCCATCGGGGTACCCGTCGCCACTGCCAACAGGGGAACCGTCGAAGCGGTTAAGCTAGCCGTCAACAGATCCTTTCCCGTCAGGCTAGAGAGCAGGTTAAGCCGCGTGTAATGCGAGAAAAAGGTTTGGGTTGTATCTTGACTATCGCGGGCGCGGGTATTGTTGGCAAAGTCGCCGCCCGTATCTGCCACCACAAAGACGGAGAAGGCACGAATTTTGGTCGTCGGTGAAAACTGGTGCTGTTCTAAGGTGGCGGTGCGCGTCTCCAGGGTGGTCACTCGCCCGCGCAAGGTCGCGAGTTCGGCGGCAAAGGCTTCCTGTAACCGCCGCACCACAACCCAATCAGCCGTTTTCACGGCATCGGCAGTGGCGATCGCCAGGAGTTCTTGCAGCCGATCCAGACAGGCATTCAACCCAGCAGCAAATTCATCCCGACTTAAGGCGCGATCGCCCCGAAACGTCTGATCGGGATAGCCGACGATGCAGCCGTACCGTTCTACCAGCGATCGCAATGCCTGAAATGCCCAGTCATTCGGCTGCACATCCGTCAGTTGCGTCAGGGCTGTCACTGGCTCACTATCGTCGGGCGGCGAGGCGATCTCCAGATCCCCCAAAACGGGGGACAACTCAGTCGCGATCGCCGGACTGATGAGAAAGTGCGCCACCATCAAATATCCGATCCAAGATTTCAGCCGCATTCGGTTCGCTGCTCCAGTCAGCC
>JAIXVO010000424.1 GCA_027482985.1 Cyanobacteriota bacterium | reverse complement strand
TCATTTGCGACACGATGGCGCATCTGGTGCTCTCTGGACAATTGCCGCGCCGCGAAAAGCCTGCTTATATTCACGCTGAAGCGAATATGAATGTCGATCAAGCCTGGACTTAAGGTGGAAATGTTTGCTCGTAGACCTCAAAGGCCTCGATCGCCCCTACCCTCCCTTGAAAAGAGGGGAATCGGATTCAAATTCCCCCTTGAAAAGGGGGATTTAGGGGGATCGTCAGAGACTACCAGGATGTCATCTCAGCCTTTGCCAACATTCTTCAAGCGGGTGAATTCAGATGCATGAAACCGATATGACTAAAGCATTGCTAATGACCCTGCAAGATTGGTGGGACGCGCAGCCCGATCGCCCCACTGTTGCCAAGGTGCATCTGATTGTGGGGCAGTTTACCTGCGTTGAACCCGTCAGCCTGCAATTTGCGTTTGAGGCGCAGACCCGCAACACTTTTCTAGCTGGAGCAAGGCTAGAAATTCAGGAAACACCTTTGATTGCGTTTTGCCATCCCTGTCAGCAGGAATACCGTCCCGAAATTGGCATCCAGTATGCCTGCCCTACCTGTCGATCGCCGATGGAGGAGATCCGCTCAGGCCGAGAACTCAAAATTGACCGCATTGAATGCGAGGAATCATCTGTATGCACATGACTCACGATGTCGCGATGGGCATTAATTTGCTGCACGCCAACGAAGCCGGAGCCGCCCATAATCGCGCTCATTTTGACCAATGGGGGATTACCTGTCTGAATCTCATGAGCAGTCCCGGTGCTGGCAAAACAGCGGTACTGGAAAAGACGCTGGCCGCCTTGAGCAACTCGCTGCACATCGCCGTGATCGAAGGCGACATGACCACCGAACTGGATGCCGATCGCTTGCGGCAGTATGGGGTGCCCGTGATTGCGATTAACACGGGGCGATCGTGCCATCTCGACTCGCGTATGGTGTCCGGGGGCATCCATCGGTTACAGGCAGAGTATGACCCCAGCCAGTTTGATCTAGTCCTGGTGGAAAATGTCGGCAATCTGGTGTGTCCGGCGGAATTTGAAGTCGGGGAACATTACAAAGTTGCCCTCCTGAGCTTGACGGAAGGCGAAGATAAGCCGCTCAAGTATCCGATCATGTTCCGGGAAGCCGACTGTTTGTTGCTCACGAAAACCGATCTGGCTCCCTATTTGGATGTCGATTTGGCGCAGATTGAGGCGAATGTGCGCCAAATTAATCCCACGGTGACGATCATTGCGGTTTCGGCGAAAACGGGTGAAGGGCTAGATGCCTGGTTTGATTGGGTGCGGTCTACCGTCCAGAGCGATCGCCGTGCCCCAGAGAAAATACTGGCAAACGAAAAGTAGAGCGTAACAGATGTTACAGATGAGCGATCGCGAATTAAGGTAAACCCGTTACCAAAGTGACAGTTTTCAAGCCCCCCTTTGCCCAGTTTGCTCTCGGTGCCCGTTCTCCTCACAACTTCTCTCATGCTCAACCAACTTGTTAATCCTAGTTCTACGTCCGAGTTCACTTCAGCACCCGTGGCCAAACTTCAGGTTAAGCAGATCTCGAAAACCTATCCGACGCGGGGCAAACAACGGCTCACCGTCTTGAACAATGTGAGTTTCCAAATTTTCCCGCGCGAATTCGTGTGTCTGGTGGGGGCTTCGGGTTGCGGGAAATCTACTCTGCTGAATATCATTGCTGGGTTAACGCCCCCCTCGACGGGAGAAGTTTGTGTCGATGCCGTGGCGGTCACCGGGCGACCGGGTTCCGATCGCGGCATGGTGTTTCAAGGTTACACCCTGTATCCCTGGCTGACCGTTGAACAAAATGTCGCATTCGGCTTGCAATTTCAAAAAATGCCCAAGGCCGAACAGCAAGATCGGGTCCGCTACTTTTTGGACGTGGTGGGGCTAACCCAATTCGCCAAAGCCTACCCCAAACAGTTATCTGGCGGGATGAAACAACGAGTCGCGATCGCCCGCGCCCTCGCCAACGAACCAGCAGTTTTACTCATGGATGAACCCTTTGGCGCACTGGATGCCCAAACCAAAGAGCAAATGCAAGAATTCTTGCTGGAACTGTGGGAAAAAACTCATGTCACGGTCTTGATGATTACCCACGACATCGAAGAAGCTATTTATCTATCCCAACGAGTTTATGTGATGGGTGCACATCCGGGACACATTCGGCAGGAAATCTCAATTCCACTACCAGAACATCGAGAACTCGACATTAAGTTGACTACTGAATTTGTTGAGATTAAACGTCAAATCATTCATTCATTGCACCAACAGAGTGCATCAACTTGATTGACTCTTGACTCTGGGTAATTGCCCATTCAAGCAGACATTGAGTTCACTTTTCTACTACTCGCATCATTTTTCACATCTATGCTGAAATTGTCTTCTGTGTTCCGGTTCATTGGTTTAGCGATCGCGGCTCTGACTTTAACGATCGCTTGCGCCCAACAACCCAATCCCTCAACTTCCAGCAGTCCGGGCGCAACGGCATCCCAACCGATTGTTTCCGCGACCAATAACTGGGTTGGCTACTCTGGGCACCATGTTGCCGTCGGGAAAAACTTGTTCGCCGCCCAAGGGTTAAATGTCAAAGATCAGTTTTTCCAGAGTGCGAGTGAAGAAATTACGTCCTTCCTGGCTGGCAAACTCGATCTTGCCTGGTTCACTTCCGGTGATGCCGTACAGATGGCGGCGAAAGATCCCTCGGTTCGAATGATTTATTTAGTCGATTACTCCAACGGTTCTGATGGCATTATCGGCAGAGGGGTGAGATCGCCCCAGGAGGCAAAAGGCAAAACCATTGCTCGCGAAAACATCCTGTTCCAAAAAATCTTGCTGCAAGCTTACCTGAACAAAGCGGGCTTAAGTGAGAAAGACGCTCAGGTGAAAGATTTGACGGCAGCGGATGGGGCGACAGCGTTTGCTGCCAAGCAAGTGGACATGGCGGTCACCTATGAGCCGTATCTCACGAATGCGGCAAAACAGGGGGGGGGCGAAGTCGTGTTTTCCACCAAGGACACGAACTTGATCGCCGATGTGATTGTCGCTAAGGAGAGCTTTATTCAAGCTCGGAAAGCCGACATCCAGCTTTACCTGAAAGCCGTCGATCAAGCGGTGGATTTGTTGAAAGCGAATGACCCGGACGCGCTGGCGATCGCGGGTAAAAAGCTGGGTGTTTCCGGCGCTGATATCAAGCAACAACTCACAGGTGTGCGATTATTTGACCTGGATGAAAACAAAGCGATCGCCTTTGATCCAAAGAATCCCAGTAGCTTAATCGGTAATCTAGAACTCACAGCCAAAGGTGCTTACGAATTCAAAATCGTCGATAAACCACTGATGGTGGAATCGCTCTATGACGCTTCTGTGGT
>JAIXVO010000763.1 GCA_027482985.1 Cyanobacteriota bacterium | reverse complement strand
GCGCAGTTTTATCAAACCGCAAACGCGATTCAGCAATTGTCGAGTTACCGCTTAACCGGATGGCGATCGCTGCTAGCGATGCTTACCTGTCTCCTACCTGTCGGGTTGGGGCTGCTCCTGCCGGGAACTGTGTTGCTGCAAATGGCCTGCTCCCCCGCAACGACGACGGATGATGGCAGCAGTGATTTTGGCGGTGCCGATGCGGGGTCAAGTGATTTTGCGGCGACAACTGCAACCTCGGAGTTTTGGACTTATGCCCACAATAGTTTGACGTTAGCGCTACTGACAGCCGCGATCGCGGTTGGCATCTCCATCCTCCTGGCCTACGGCTTACGGCTCTTACCCCAACGCACGACGCGACTGGCGACTCAGGTGGCGGTCATGGGTTATGCGGTGCCGGGTTCGGTGATTGCCGTCGGGATTCTGGTGCCCCTAGGTGGACTGGATAACGCGATCGCGGGCTGGACGCAAACCACTTTCGGCTTCTCTACAGGATTACTCTTGAGTGGTACGATTACTGCCTTAATTTATGCCTATCTGGTGCGCTTCCTGGCAGTGTCCTTCAGCAGTGTCGAAGCCAGTTTGACCCGCATTAAACCGAGTCTGGACGATGCCGCTCGGAGTTTGGGGCATACCCCGACCAGTACCCTCGTGCGGGTGCATGCTCCGTTAATGTGGAGTGGCATTTTAACGGCGACGATGCTGGTATTTGTGGATGTGATGAAAGAACTCCCGGCCACGTTGATTGTGCGTCCCTTCAACTTCGATACATTGGCGATTCGGGTTTACAATCTGGCTTCCGATGAGCGCTTGCAGGAAGCGGCGGCTCCCGCGCTGGCGATTATTGTGGTCGGGTTGGTGCCCGTCGTGTTACTCAGTTGGCAGATTGCGCGATCGCGCCAGTTCCGTCAACCCTTCTAGAAAATATGGCAGACTAATATGAAGCAATATGAACGAGGTTGCCGTGACGTTGCCCCTGCCTGCCCCGCCGCTCCCCACCACCGTCATCATCCGCCGCGAGTGGCAAGGCTTGACGGTGGAGTATGGGCGACTGGAAAGCGTCGGCGAGTTTGATTTTGCGATGCCGCAGCAGGGTATCAGTGTCGCATTTTTGCCCCATGCCGAAGTCGTCTGGTCTGTCGATGGCGGCTCGCGCCAAGCGACCCCTTTACCCGCTGGCAGTGTGTTTGTTTACGGCGATCGCGAATTCGTCTGGCATCGGCGCTCTAAACCCAGTGAGTACATGAATTTGCTGGTGGAGCCAGCGCTCTTGCAACAACTGGCCCAGGAACATGATCTGGATGAATCCACCGCGATCGCCCATCGCGTAATTTTTCAAGACGCAACCATCTTGCAAGTGGCGCAATTGCTCCGCACAGAGGTATTAAATGGCGGCGTAGCTGGCAATTTGTTAGCAGAATCCTTACGCAACGTGTTGGCAGTACATCTGCTGCGACATCATACCCAAACGCTACTCACCCCCGCGATCGCCCCCCAGTCCTTAAGTGCCCTCAAGTTGCAGGAACTCAAAGATTACATCGAAACCCATTTAGGCGAAGACTTGGCGATCGCCACCCTTGCCGCCCAAATCCCCATGAGCCAGTTCCACTTCGCCCGCGCCTTCAAAGCCGCCACGGGTGAGCCGCCCCATCGCTATGTCCTGCAACGCCGCATCGATCGCGCCAAAGTCTTACTCTCCGTCGCCCGCCTCCCCGTCGCCGAAGTCGCCTATCAATTAGGGTTTGCTAACCAAAGCCATTTCACAACCCAATTCCGTAAAGCGGTGGGGATGACACCGAAGCAGTTTCGGGAAGCAGGGTAGGGAGGGGGCGGAAGAAGTCAGGAGCCAAAAGTCAAGAGTCAGGAGAAAAACAATGAAGGTAGAGACGGTGCCGTTGGCACGTCTAACTGAGGGCAAGCGGGAGCAACAAGGATGCGTGCGGCGGGGTATCTATCGAGAGCTAGGCGAAACCGCCAACCGATTCACCGTACCAATTAAACCTTCTTCCACCTCCTGACTCCGCCTTTCCCTCCAGTCCCCCTACAACGATCGCGCAAAAGCCTGAAGTGCTTGTTCATAGTCCTTACCGGCGATTTCAGAGAGATTGTTATGACCAGCACCCGCGATCGCTAAAAAGCGTTTAGGATGATTTGCTGCCTGATATAACGCTTCGCTGTGGTGGAAGGGAATGATTTGATCGGCAGTGCCATGAATCACAAGAATGGGAGTTTGAATTAACTTGATTTTGTCGATATTGCGAAAGCGATCGCTCAACAGGATCGGGAAATAGGTCACGACTCGAAACGTACTGGTAAAGGCTCCTTCTAAAATGATGCCAGCTACGGGTTTGCGAGTCGCCAGATCAAGGCAAGGACCACTCCCGACGGAGAAACCATAGAGAATAATACGATCGCTGGGAATTTGCAGAGTTTGCGTTAAATAGGCATAGGCGGCATCAATATCAGCGTAAGTATTTTGTTCGGAGGCATTGCCCTGACTGGTGCCATAGCCTTGATAGTCGTAGGCAAACACGGCAAATCCCAAACGCCGCAGGGCTTCCAACACAGGGCGACTGGTGCCTAAATCGCTAGCGTTCCCATGGCTATACAAAATGGTGAACGTGGCGGCAGGGTTGGGCAGATACAAGGCCGAAATTTGCTGCTGATTGCGAGTTGTGAGTTTGAGAATTTCCGGCGTGTCCTGATAGGTGGACAGAGGGGGATGAAAAATCAGGCGATCGGCAAATAAGAAGGCAAATAGATTCAACACAAAATAGACCAACAGCAGCGATCGCACGGCAATGCCGATTAGCGATCGCCCCCATAGCCCTGCCCACAGCTCAAATTTCATGTGTTTTTCCAAATTTAACTGGTAATACTCAATCTACGCACAAGATTTTTCAATGACCCACGGGCAACGGCATGCCGTGGCTGCGTTACCAGTCTTAACGCCTAAACTGAGCGAGTTATTGATTCTACTAAATTCTCTTCATCATAAAAAAATCTGATTAAGAGACTAAGCACTGCTACCATCTTGCAGTACCTTCTTGAAAGCAGGTTTATTTAACAGGGTGATGGGGATGGGATGGGGTGCCGTGCAGGTTGGGGTCTGGTCAAGTATTGGCATGGGTTTCACGACTTTGGGTGGCGAGGCAGGCGCGATCGCCCAACCGCCACCACCGCCTACAACCGATTTACCCGCAGTCTGTCAGTTTGACTCACCCCGTCAGCCATCCTTATCCCTCACGCTGCAATTCCTCCAAGTGGACGAGGCGAACCCACGCATCCAGGTTAAATTAATCACCGATCGCCCAACTCCCGATTTGCAACGTTTTAAACGAGCGATCGCCCAGGAATTGAATCGTTCCACCCTCCCCAAAGACCTCTTGGATCTGAGCAATCAATATGCTGAGGCGACATCAACGCAGAAAGAGGATGTGCGATCACGAGTCCGTGAACTGGTCACGACGGTCTTTCTGAATGCGGGCTACATTACCACTGAAATCCCCAGAGACAAACTACCTACAATTACGCCAAATCAAGCGATCGCGGTTGAGATCAAGTTGGGACAATTGCGATCGATGCAGCCCAGCAAATTTGATCCGAAGTTCAGCAAGAATAGCCAGCTTCATCAGATGTGGCTATCGGCACAAAAAGAGTATCCCTTCAATTCTGCCAATCAACCCGACTTTGTGCCGCTGGTGGTGGTCAGTTCGCCGATGGCACGAGATTGGCAAATTTATGTCTGTGAACGGTTGCGACGCGGGGTGGGAGTGCCACTGAATGCCAATGATCTAGAGGAACAACTGCGGCTGCTGCGGGAAGATCCGGCGATTCAGAAGATTGAAGCCGTGTTGAAAAAGTCGGAAGCAGGGCGCTGTGTGGGACAAGCGGCAGGCTCCAATCCGTCAGAACTAAATCTCAGTTGTCTGGATGTGGTCGTCCAACCCGCTCCCCGGTTGACGGGCAGTGTGGGCTTGGATAACTACTCACCGCCGAGTGTGGGATCAGTCCGAGCCAGTGCCGATTTGCGGCTGCGCAACCCGATTCTGGTAGGGGATGAGTTTGGGATTATCTATGCCAACTCCCTCACGGGTGGAAATGAGTTGCTGGAGTTTAACTATCGCGTCCCGTTAAATGTCCTGAATGGGACGGTTCAACTCCGGGCGGTGCCCCGCAACCCCAGCCGGATTACCGAGCAGGAATTCGATTTGCTGCAATTGCGCGGCACTGGCGAATTGTATGAAATCAATTATCGCCAACCAATTTTCCGCACACCGCAACGGGAACTCGCCTTATTTACTGGCTTCACTGCCCAAAATAGTCGCATTTTTTCCGAAGATCCGTTGATCGATCGCCTGTTCACGCCATTTGTGCTGGGTTTTGAAGAAGGCGGGATCAGTCGCACTCGCGTCCTCAAAGTGGGTGCCGATTATCTCACACGCACCGCTCGGAGTGCCGTTTTAGGCCGGGTGCAACTCAACTTTGGAACCGATTGGTTGGGCGCGACGACGAACCGTGATCCCCTTCCCGATGGGCAATTTTTCAGCGCCTTGATTCAAGGTCAATGGGTGCAACGGATTCGCCGCGATATTCAATTTCTGGTTCAAACCGAACTCCAACTCACGCCAGATATCCTGCTTCCATCCCAGCAATTCGCGATCGGGGGTGGGCAATCGGTGCGCGGCTATCGCCAAAATGCCATCTCCGGCGATAACGGGTTTCGCCTGTCCCTGGAGCCTCGCTTTACGCTCTGGAGTTTGGAGAAGGCGCAGGAATTTCGCGATCGCATCGGGTGTTTACCAGGCGAGATTCCCCAAAAGCCGATC
>JAIXVO010000130.1 GCA_027482985.1 Cyanobacteriota bacterium | reverse complement strand
TAAGCTGTCGTTTAGGTTCAGCCAGATCGAGAGAAATTGGACTATGGTTGGAAGAACAACTCTTCAGTGTGTACTGAATCCACCATGCAGGTTATTTTTCAGGTCATTCGCCAAACCGTCGATCGCGCGCCTCACGTCCAGGAATACCGCTTAGATGTTGAACCTGGCACCACCATTCTGGACTGTTTGAATCAGATTAAATGGGAGCAGGACGGCACCTTAGCCTTTCGGAAAAACTGCCGGAATACGATTTGTGGCAGTTGCTCAATGCGGATTAATGGACGTTCTGCCCTCGCTTGCAAAGAAAATGTGGGCAGTGAAATGGCGCGGTTTCGCCAACTCAGTGTCGCTCCCGATGGCGCTGCGGCTCCCGGTGCCATGACGGGCTTTACCGCAGATGGCACACCGATTATGACGATCGCCCCGATGGGAAATATGCCCGTGATTAAAGATCTGGTCGTGGATATGCAGTCGTTTTGGGACAACTTGAAAGCCGTTGATCCCTACGTCAGTTCGGCAGCGCGACAAATTCCAGAGCGGGAATTTTTACAAACGCCGGAAGAGCGATCGCGGCTCAATCAGGTCGGCAACTGCATTCTCTGTGGGGCGTGCTACTCCGAATGTAACGCCCGCGAAGTGAATGATCAGTTTGTTGGCCCGCATGCGCTGGCGAAGGCGTATCGGCTGGTGGCCGATTCTCGCGACCAACAAACCCGCGATCGCCTGGAGCAATATGGCGAGGGCACGGCTGGGGTGTGGGGCTGTACCCGCTGCTACTACTGCAACGCGGTCTGCCCGATGGAAGTCGCGCCGATGGATCAAATTGGCAAAATTAAGTCCGAAATTCTGGCGCAACAAACGGCCTCGACCAGTATTTCCATCCGCCACCGCAAAACCCTGGTCGATCTGGTGAAACGGGGGGGCTGGGTGGATGAACGGCAGTTTGGCCTCAGGGTGGTGGGCAATTCCTTTCGCGATTTGCGGGGATTAATGAGTTTAGCGCCCCTCGGACTGCGTATGATGGCTACAGGGAAATTTCCGCTGACTTTTGAACAGTCGGCAGGTACCGCCCAGGTGCGATCGCTGATTACCGCAGTGCAAGCCCTGGATCGGTCTGCCATGGTGGAACCCCTCACCGACACACCCGAACCTGTAGGCGGCTAAGCGCATGGCTGAGACACCCAATAATTCTCCTCAATCTTCTCCCTCCGACAATCGACCCAATCCCGGTTTTGGCTGGACTGCCTACGCCGAACAACTGAATGGACGGTTTGCCATGATCGGCATCGTGGCGTTGATCCTGATTGAGTTGTTGTCGGGACAGGGCTTCATTGCCTGGTTGGGATTCTAAGGCGTAACCCCCCGGATCGGTTGCCCGAAGCGGTTGTAAATCAAAATGTCCCATTGCCCGTTGGCGCTGGACTCGAAGGCGATCGCGTTGCCATCGGCACTGATTGCTGGGTTTCGCACTTGAGTCCGCAAGTTTTCTGTCAGGTTGCGCAATTGGCGCGTCTCGCGATCGTAGAGGTAAATGCCCGATCGCCCGTCCCGATTGCCCGTAAACGCAATGTAGCGGCCATTCTCCGAAATGGTGGGATTGGATTCGATCAGGTCGATCGCATTCAGTCCCGGCGTTTCGATCACGGTGCGGGTGATTGTGTCATAGAGATAAATGTCCTGACTGTTGCGGCGATCGGACGTGAACACGATATAGCGTCCAGCGATCGCGGGATTTTGTTCGGCGAAGGAACTATTCAAACTGCGGCCGCCGGGATCATAGGGAAAGCTGACCAACTGCGCTCCGGCACAACTGCTCAACAGTCCTGCTAGGGAAACCAGCAGCCCGCCCCACACTGTTCTTCGTCTGCCCATCGCCTCAGTCCCATCCTTACAGCTTGATGTCTTTCAGATGGGCACGGGGGTTGACACTCCGCACAGTCCGCAGTTTTTCGTACAACTCGCGTTCGGCAGCACTCAGTTCTTTGGGTGCCTGAATCACCACTTTCACCATTTGATCGCCGCGATCGCCCTTGGGACTCTTCCACCCCTTCCCGCGCAACCGCAGGGATTGCCCGGAGCGAATCCCCGCCGGAATATTCACCGTCACCGCGCCATCCGGGGTTGGCACTTCCACTGGTGCACCCAAAGCCGCTTCATCCGGGGCGATCGGCACTTCACACACCAGATTGTCGCCCTCAAATTGGAAGAAGGGATGGGGTTGAATCTCCACAATCAGATACAGATCACCCCGCTGGCTGGTGTAGTAGGGACTGAACCGCCCTTTGCCCCGCACCCGAATCCGGCTCCCTGGTTTGGCTCCCGCTGGAATCCGCACCTCGATCACTTCATTCCCTACCTGGAGGCGTTTCTGCACGCCATTGAAGGCTTCCGGCAGGGTGAGGGTGAGGGTGGCTTCGCTATCCAGTCCAGCGGCGGTACTGGTGGTGTTGCCCGGATCGCGAAAGTCGGTGGCGTTGGGAGCGGTGCGATACCGACTCTGAGCATTGCCGCCACTGGTCGCATTCCCGCCCATGCGGCCCAAGAGTTCGTTAATAAAATCATCAAAGCTGCCGTAGCGCCCGAACTCGAAGGAATCAAAATCGACGTTGGCATTGCTAAAGGGAGACCCGCCGCCCTGGTCAGCCTGTTTCCAGTACTGCCCAAACTGGTCATACTTGCGGCGTTTATCCGGATCGGAGAGGACTTCGTAGGCTTCGTTAATTTCTTTAAATTTGGCCTCTGCCGCGCGATCGCCGGGATTCAGATCCGGGTGATACTTGCGAGCCAATTTCCGAAAGGCTTTCTTGATGTCCTCTGCATCTGCCGATTTACTGACTCCCAAAATCGTGTAGTAGTCTTTGAAATCAGTTGCAGCCATCAATCCTCACCTCTAAACATGGGCATAATCATTCACTATAGTTAGAACGGAGCGTAATTCAACATTAACAAAAAGTCTTCCCGGACGGGCGAACCTGGCGGCGGGGGCACCCACTGGCGATCGCCAGCCCTCATCACGACTGATCCAGCGACAGCGACGCGGGGCATCGTCACAGAGTCGGTTTCCTGACTGTGCCCCGTCTGTCACTTGAGCGCCCAAGGCGGGAAGCATCACGCAACTTAAGAGGGTGGTCACGGGGCGATGGCGAAACAATATCAAGTGGCAGGCTTTGATCTCTATTTCCCGGATGATCATTTGTTAGCGCACTATCAAGCCACCTGGCAGTTGTATGACCGGGCATTAGGGCCGCTCACCCAGGCGATCGCCGCCAAATATCCGCAGATGACCGCCATTGATATTGGGGCAAATGTGGGCGATAGTGCCGCCTTGATCCAACAATTTCAACCACTGCCGACGCTCTGTGTGGAAGGCAATCCCGAATATCTGGAATATTTAGAGGCGAATGCTCAAATCATTGGCAACATTACCATTGCCGATTGTTTTATCGGGGCGACGGAAACGGCGGTGGCGCTGGAGGCGATCGCCAGTCAGGGAGGCACGACTTCTGTGATCAATGCGGTTGGGGGGGATGGTGTGCTGCTCGGCTCGATGCGCCCCTTGGAGGCATTGGTGCAGGAGTTTCCCCAGTTTCAAACCGCCAAACTGTTGAAAATTGATACCGATGGCTTTGACTTTACGATCATCCAAAGTGCGCGATCGTTCCTGGCGCAAGCGCAACCCGTGGTGTACTTCGAATACGATATTTCCTTCGCGGCAGATGGGTGCCAGCAAGCCCTCGCCACCATCGATCTATTGGTGCAGCTCGGCTATGCCAAATTTGCGATTTACGATAATTTTGGCAATCCCTTGATCACCTTGAATGGGAGCGATCGCCAGTTATTTGTTGACCTCACGCATTACCTGTACTCCAGTCGCTATGCCAGCGGTCAACCCGTGATTTACTACTTCGACATCTGTGCCTTTCCCGCTGCGGATGTCGATCTGTGCGCAACCGCTAATCCCGTGAGGCACTGGCAGCAGCCGTAGCAATGGGGATTAGCTCTGTTTGGGGGGGCGGGGGAAATGCGATCGCATCGGGAACAGAATTTGATTCAGGCGACGAATTTGTTCAGCAGTGCCCATACAAATCAGGTGATCGCCCAGCATCAGAATGGTTTCGGCATTGGGCCCGACGATCGCCGTCCCGGAAGCCCGCCGAATCGCCAGCACGAGCGCCCCGGATTGGGAGCGCAGGCGAGCTTCTCGCAACGTTTGCCCGACATAGCCGTTACTTTCCGAGGCCAGTTCAAATTCTTCAATGTAAAAGTTGCGATCGCCGCTGGACAAAATCCCATCCACAAAGTCCATCACCTGGGGACGGAGGGCTGCCGCTGCCATCCGTTTGCCGCCGGTGATGTAGGGTGAAATCACCGCATCGGCTCCTGCCCGTTGCAGTTTGACCAGGGCTTCTTCCGTACTGGCCCGGGCGATCGCCCGAATTTTGGGGTTCAGGGTTTTGGCCGACAGGACGGTATACAAATTCTCGGCATCGGACGGCAACGCCGCAATTAGACAAATGGCATCCTGAATCCGGACTTGTTGCAGGGTTTCATCCAGGGTGGCGTCGCCTTGAAAAAAGGTATAGCCCAACTCTTCCGCCGTATGAATCGAGTCGGCGCTGATGTCCGCCACGACAAAATTCACCCCTTCCGCCTGAAACTCTGCGGCGATCTGTTGCCCCATACGACCAAAGCCACACAGGATGTAGTGATCCGATAAAGATTCCATCAGTCGTCGCAGCCGTTGTTGTCGCAATCCTTCTTGAAAGTAGCCCTGGATGATGGCATCTGTAAATCGGTTGACGATATACCCGATGGTGATCACCCCCAGCAGGATCAGGACGATGGTGAAAATCCGCCCGCGATCGCCCAGGGGTTGCACTTCCATGAAGCCGACGGTGGCGAGGGTAATCACGGACATGTAGGCGGCATCCAGCCAGCGCCAGCCTTCTACCAGGTGATACCAACTGGTGCCTAGCAAAATCACGCCCACCAGCGAAGAAATACCCACGACCAGTTGTTGGCGCAGGCGGGAGTACTGCTGTTCGGCAGTCAGTTGTGGTTTGAGCGATCGAATCGGGGTCACAGGGGCTATCCAGCTCAGTCGAGGCAGTCATTCAGGGAAGTACGGCCCTGTAGGAGCGAGTTTAGCGAACATCGCCCGACTCGACAAATGGACTTACCAGCCGCCACATTGTCCCTGTTGCCGCAACACATGGTCACACAGGACTAAAGCCATCATCGCTTCCACCATCGGGACGGCCCGGGGTAGCACGCAGGGATCATGCCGCCCTTTTGCCGCCAGCGTCACCGCTTCCCCACTTTGGGTCACGGTTTTCTGTTCCTTGCGAATGGTCGCTGTGGGTTTGAAGGCAACCCGGATAATAATATTTTCACCGTTGGAAATGCCTCCCTGCACGCCGCCGGAACGGTTCGTGGTGGTGCGAATCTGCCCGTCTGCATCCGTATAGTACTCGTCATTGTGTTCGCTCCCAGGCATCAAAGTGCCGGCAAAGCCAGAGCCGATCTCGAAGCCTTTGGTCGCAGGTAGAGACATCATGGCTTTCGCCAGATCCGCTTCGAGCTTGTCGAACACGGGCATCCCCAATCCGCGG
>JAIXVO010000837.1 GCA_027482985.1 Cyanobacteriota bacterium | reverse complement strand
GCGCTTTAGATTTGGAGCCGGATGCCGCTGTGTTTCGCCAACGGTTTGGGCTGGATGACCTCACCTGTGTCAAATTTTCGCCCGATCGCCAGGAAGAGTTAATCCATCTCTACCTGCCGGAACGCTTGCCGATGCCGAACACGCCCCAATTTCAATCAGCCTTGACCCAAGAAATGCACAACTTGTTACGGCTCACCTCCGGGATGCCGGGGCTGACGGTGCTGATTGTGGGCGATACCCCGTTGAAAATGCAGGTGGGTTCCATCCTAGCGGCTGAGTTTGGGTCGCGCGTGCAGGTCGAACGCACCTGTTTGGATGACAATAGCGTTCTGGTGACGGGGTGGGAATTTTGGCGCGAACATCAGCGGGTGCTCCCCTCGCCTCATCTGTTGGCGATCTCGACGTTGCCGATTCCGTCCTTAGAACATCCCCTGGTGAGTGGGCGGGTATCCTATTACAAGCAAATGCGGCAGGACTGGTTTCGGCTGTACTTATTACCGACGGCCTTAAACGAGTTACAGCGAGCGATCGCTCCGGTGCGAGAGCGGCAAGGCATCGTCGCCTTACTCGATAATCGGGTGGTGCATCGTAGCTATGGGCATCATGTCCTCACGGCTCTGAATCCAGCTGCGCGGATCAATTATCTCGACCTCAGCCTGTTTCCCCGTGCCGATTATTCCGTTCTGGATTAACGTTATGATCGGGAGTGCAACGAGTTCAAGCAACCATCATGGGCGATTCAAAACGACGCAAGGAAACCCTGGGAGACAAGTACGGGCAGGATGACAAAATTTTCAAGGGTGCGCCCGTCACCAAAACCCAAGCCCGTGATTTTGTCAAATGGAGTACTCGCGGTGCCTGGGGTGGCATTGTGTTGCTTGTCGCCTGGTGGCTCACGGTGCGCTTTATCGGTCCCGCGCTGGGCTGGTGGGAAGTGAGTTAGTGAAGGCAGAGGGCAGAGGGCAGGCTCAAAATTCCCTTTGTAGGGTGTGTTAAGCGTTAGCTGTAACGCACCGCGAGGATTTGATGTGCAGGCAGGTTCCCTAACTACGGAGGGGAGTCGCGATCGCGCGATCGGCTCCAGCGGCTTTGTACTGGTGGGGTGGATATTGATCGACGTGTTGAAAAATGGCGACGGGAGCGGTGACACGGCAGGTGAAAAACTCGATCGCCACTTTTTGATCGGGATAAATCAGGACTTTGGGGGATAAATCTTGGGGCGGTTTGACACGCCATTCCCATTTCACCTGAGTCGGCAAGCTGTCGATCAGGCGATGGTGAGACCAGGCGCAATACTTTCCCAGGTGCCCGAATTCTTGCAGTTCGCGCTTCAGCAACGAGGCAATCACAAAGGAGAGGGGAGCGCGATCGCCCTCGATCGCTTCCATCACATCGGTTAATGCGGCGGCGGGGTGGGGCGGCTGTTGGGGATCGCCGTTGGGTGTAATCGCCTGCTCTAATTGAGCGGTTGTACTCATCGCTTCCGGGACTGCCCAGGTGATCCCCATGCCATCGGTCGGAGTGCGATGCAGGTAAGTAACCAGGCGGCATCCGGGTTTCAGTTGCATGCCGGGTAATTTGAGTAAGGCATCGCCCGGATTCATGGCGCTAATAAACCATTTCCCTTTGGTGTTGGGAGCCTGACTTTCGAGTTCATCCGCCCCGCCGAAGGTAAACAAACTGCCCAGATCGCCTAAGCTATCGGGTTCAGGGAGATCAGAATCTGGGGCTAAAGAGTTCGGCGATCGCGGATTTCGCTCCGATTCGGGTAATGTCAGGGTGGTTTTAATATGCTGACGAATTTTATTCAGGGATTCGAGTGAAATTTTTTGAATTGGCATAGAACGGAACCTCCGCCCTCAGAATAGCGGTGACGATCAGCAGAACAGCGAGTAACGTACTCTCTTCAGTGTGCCCATTTTGTGACTGTCCCCTACTGACTGAAGCGAATTGTGCCATGACAACGGCGGGCGACATCGAAGGGAAATGGAATAATAGGGGAAGTTCGGAATTTTTTTGCTCATCGGGTGATGAGTTCATTATGACTGACCACCAACACCTTCACACGGCTAGCTGCACCCATGCCCACTGGCCTGAGACGGCGACAGCCACCCAACAGCGCTTACTGGGACTGGCGCTGTTGTTAATTCTGAGTTTTGCCCTGCTGGAATGGCTCGTCGGCTGGTGGAGCCATAGCCTCGCCTTGATTGCTGATGCGGGGCACATGGCGGCGGATGGCGTGGCGATCGCCCTCGCAGGATTGGCAGTCTGGCTATCACGCCATCAACCTGCGGCTAAACAGCCCTGGGAAAACTGGGCAGCTCTCATCAATGGGGTTGCCCTCGCCGCGATCGCGGGTTGGATTGTTTGGGAAGCCCTGGAGCGACTTCAACACGCAGATCAGCCGATCGCCAGTGTCCCCATGCTAATCACAGCAGCGATTGGCGCGATTGTGAATGGGATCAATGTCGGCTTACTCCATTCCAGCAGTCACGAGAGTGCCAATCTGCGGGCAGTATTTCTGCATATGGTGGCGGATATGGTGAGTTCGCTGGGGGTGATTCTGGCCGCGATCGCGATCGCCCTGGTGCACTGGAATTGGATGGATGGTGTCGTGAGTTTACTGGTCGCCAGTTTTATTTTCTACAATGCAATCTCGGTCATCAAGCAAACCTTGCAGGAGTGGCCAGCCGTGACACCTGATCAGGTTTTACCTTAGCCCTTATGTTCTGGTTGAAACGGAGTTCTACCCAGTTTGAGACCGGATCGCCATCGTCGGATTTATGGCAGGTAGCCTGGGGGCGGTTGGATGCGGTGCCGGAGTCCTGGCAGCGGGTGGGAAAACTGGCGATCGCGCCCAATACCCCCTATGCCGTCAGCCCCAATCAGCGGTTTTGGGTGATGGGAACTGCCTGGTTGCCGACCGCTCCGCACCTCGATCCTTTGTCCGAGATTGCCCACGGTTGGGCACAACGAGGGGCTGACACCTGGGCAGAACTGGTGGGTGCCTTTGCGCTCGCCGTGTGGGATCGGGAACAGGAGCAACTTTGGCTGGGCCGCGATCGCGCGGGCAACCAAACGCTCTACTACACCACCACGGGTACGACGCACTGGGTCGCGAACCAACTGCGGGCGTTGCGACCTTACCACTCGCAGCAATTGGATCTCGTGGCGCTGCGGGATTATCTCACCTGTGCCTTTGTGCCGGGCGATCGCACCTTTTGGCAAGCAGTCCGAGAAATCCGCCCCGGCACCACCGTCCAACTCCCAGAGCAAACCATCGCCGCCTACTGGACGTTGCAGGAGGACATTCAGGGAGTGGAACAACCGCTGGACTGGCATGGCGATCGCTTGCGGCAACTCCTCTATCCCGTCGTACAAGAGTCTTTACCACTCGATCAACCCGTCGGCGTATTTCTCTCTGGTGGATTAGATTCCAGCGGGGTGACCGCTCTGGCGGCAAAATTACATGATCAGCCGGTTCATACCTATTCGATTCACTTCGGGGCGGACTGCCCCAACGAACTGGAGTTTTCTCAATTAGTTGCCAATCACTGTCACACCCAGCATCACATCCTGGAAATTTCCCTGAAAACCCTATGGCAACGCTTGCCCGAAACGATGGCGGCGCTCGATGATCCGATTGGCGACCCGCTCACGGTGCCCAATTTGCTGCTGGCGCGACTGGCAAAAGAGGCGGTCGCTGTGGTGTTGAATGGCGAAGGGGGCGATCCCTGCTTTGGTGGGCCGAAAAATCAACCGATGTTGATGAATCAGATCTATCAAGCGGTGAATCCGCAAGACGCTTTGCAGGCTTATCTCCTTTCCTTTCAAAAATGTGCGGCGGACTTGCCCAACTTGCTCCAGCCCCAAGTTTGGATGTCCGTACAAGCAGAACCTTGGGTGTTTACAACGGATTTGCAGGCCGATCAAAGTTACCTGAACCGCTTAATGGCGCTCAATATTAAGTTCAAAGGGGCAGATCAAATTTTGACGAAAGTGAACAATTTGACGCGGGCAGCGGGCATCATCGGGCGATCGCCTCTCTTTGATGCCCGCATCGTCGATTTGAGTATGCAAATTCCCCCCCACTTCAAACTGTCCGGCACTCAGGAAAAAGCGGTGTTAAAAGCTGCCGTAGCCGATTTACTCCCTGCCGCCATTCTACACCGTCCCAAAAGTGGCATGATGGTGCCCGTCCAACGGGGCTTCCGGGAACACTGGCAGCGATCGGCAAAGTCCTTATTGCTGAGTCGGCAAGCCGCGATCGCGCCTTATCTCAACCAAACCCTGATCCGCGATTGGCTCCACTACCGGGGCGACACCTGGAATCGCTATGGGGTCAAACTCTGGTTACTCGCCAGCCTCGAATATTGGCTCCAGGGGCAGCGCTGAACCCTTAAAAGATCGCCAAAAGAGAGAAGACTCCTGCATGGGTTTAGCGATCGGCAGCGGATCTCTGATTCATTCCCAATGCGGTGACTGGATGCTAAATTCTTACGATTTGTGCGTATAAATTTTGCTGAAAAGCCCTCTGCCCTGTCGCAATGCTTTATGGGAGATGTTCCGGCGGAACGTCTCTACGGGGGGTGGACTTTGCCCTTTGCCTTCTGCCTTCTGCCTTCCGCCAGCATTTGGCAGGCTTTGGCTTTTCCGATACACTAAGCTTTTGCTAGAAGTGGCTTCTATCTGATTGAGGTGCAGTGCAATGGCGAGACGATATACCCGTCGAGAATTTTTGACCGATGCTAGCTTTGCGTTGGGTAGTAGTGTGTTGCTGAAGGTGTTTGCGCCCCAACCCGCGTCCACTCAAACGCAGACCGCCGAAGTCGCGACAACTCCGGCGGTCTCTGGGAAACTGCCAGGATAAACGAATCGTGATTATTTCGACTTCTTCAAGGCCAGCAGCAGATCCATTTCACCGATCGCAGGTGTGACCTGTTGCGAGGTGACCCCGACGCTCTGAATGGAGTTCAGAATGGCAGCGGGTTCTGGCGGGATGGGAGACTGCGACAGCATGGCGAACCGATTGACGAGCATCATCGTTTTGTCCATATCTAGGTAGAAGTAGCCAAGATTTTGTTTCGGCAGGTTCCCAGTTGAGAGTTTGAAATTGGCGTTGTTGTCCAGGCTTTGGGCAGGCTTTTTCGTAATCGCCTCAATCATGGGACCGCCCACTGCAAAGAAGACCGAGTTATCGTCCAGCCAACCATGTCCCATCAGGGGTTCGGGCATCATGGGACTGCTCCACTCAGTCACTTTTTTGCCTTCCACATCCCGTTGTTGCACGACCACCGCGTTGGTTTTCGCAATTTCGTCGAGTTTGGCGAGAGTCGCTTCCGCCTTCTTGCGATCGCTGGTATCCACCACCAGCACGCTGCCGGCTCCCACTTGCGCCAATAAGCCGCGGTCGGAGGGAATCACCGCGAAGCCAAATTCCCCATCCATCCAGCTCAGGATGTCTTTATCCAGGTCGAGATTCGCCATTTGGGTAGACGCTCGCAAGGTGCTGATCGCTTGTTGCAGCGTGGGATCAGACTTGGCCTGTTCGTTGGCCTGATTCCAAATCCGATTGATATTGCCACCACTGATCATCGCCATCACATCCGAGGGAAACTGGGCAATGATTTTTCCGGGCACTGGTTGATAATCAAACTTGGGACCATCCGGACTCATGACTACATTGGCCTTCATCCGCAAGCCCGCATCTTCGACACCAACGCCTGCGACCATCGATTGCACCTGCTTGAGTTGCTTCAGGGTGGCAGGCGGCACATCAGCGCCCTGAGCACTGGT
>JAIXVO010000106.1 GCA_027482985.1 Cyanobacteriota bacterium | reverse complement strand
GGCGCGGGGGGGGGGCTGGGCGAAGAGGGGGTCGGGGTGCCGGGGCGGAAGAATTGTCCCAGCGTATCTCGATAGAGCCAGCCAGCCGTGAGAGCGGCGATCGCGATCGCGCCCAAGCTACCCCAAAGCCAGACGGTTCGGGACATTTGAGTCGTGCGGCGGCGGGGCGGAGCGGGGATGGCTATGGGGGCAGGTGTGACACTGGGCAGCGGTTCCGGTTGCCCATACAGCACATTCCGCAGGTTGGTACTGGCCTCGGTCATTTTGGGATCGAGGGTGACGGCCTGCCGGAATGCCCGCGCGGCTTCCTCCACTTTGCCCTGTTGGGAATAGGCCAGCCCGATGCGATTGAAGGCGATGGCGGAATTGGAATCGAGCCGGATGGCTTCGTTATAGGCGGCGATCGCTTCAGTTAAATAACCCTGTTGGTGCAGCGCCCACCCAAAGGTGGTATAGGCTTCGGCACTTTGAGGGTTAGCGTTGACGGCGCGACTGCCAGCGGCAATGGCGGGGGTGAGTGTCCCCATATCGGCTAGCACATGGGTTAATTCTGAGTACACCTGGGAATTGCCAGCCACGGGATGGGAAGCGGCGGGAGTGGTGGGGCGGGCGGCACCCTGACCAGGCAACGGCGGGGCGGGGCGACGAGTGGGAGGATAGAAGCTCGGCACTGACCCATTGCTGGTGGCCTGGGGCAGTAAATTTTCGCTGGGGGATGCGGGCAGGATGGGTTCCTCTGGTTCCAGCAACGTCGGGTTTTGCGAGAGTTCCTGCACCAGTCGCGCTACCTGTTCTTCTTCCGGTGGGTCGGGGTCGTCAAACTCTAATTCGTCGAATTCGAGAAAGCTTGCTGCTGGCTGCGATCGCCCAGCCGTGACGGGGTTGGGTGACTCCTGGGAGCCGCTATTCAAAGGAACTGCTGACTGGCTGCTGCTGGGGGGGACGGGCAAGGGGGGTAGTTCAGCAGGGGTGTAGAAGTTGCTGTAATTGGGGGTGCTGGGAGTCGCGATCGCGCCAGTCGCCGGGGTGGGCTGGAGAAAGCCATCGAATTCGGGATGCAGATAGAGGATCGGGAGTGCCCAGTAGAGCTGGTCTGATCCGTAGGAAGTGAGGAGTCCCTGGCGGGTGCGGCTGAGGCTGAGATCCAGCGGGTAGGCTTGTTTAAGGTTGCGGTAGAAGAGCCGACTAAGATTCAGGGCAACGTTATCAGGAATTCGTTCTGCCATCGCTAGGACGGCGGGAATTCCGCGTTTCACCAGGGATTCTGCCAGGTTGCCTTCGGTGCCCTGCTGATTGCCTGCCGTGGCGGTATAAACGCCTCGGCAGGAGTTGAAGACCGCCATCCGAATGCCATTATTCACCAGCAATCCGGCCAGATCATCACCACTCATGACTTCTGTTAATCCGGTTTGGCGATTGACCAGATATAGACTGCCACCGCCTGCCCCTAAATCACTGTGACCAGCGTAGTGCAACACATGGAAATGATTATGTTCCAGGGCTTGCGTCAGTTGCTCCCGCCCCGGTTGTTCGAGAATGGTGAGATCGACTCCGGCCTGACTGGTTTCGTCGGTGACGGATCGCAACTCTTGCCGCAGTTGTTCGGCTTCTTGGCGTAAGGCCAGCCCATCCTGATCTCTCGGTGCTGCCAGGACTAACAGGATCTTGAGGGGTTGGTGCGGGTCATTATTGGGATGTTTGGGCAGGGTGAGGTGCGATCGCAACACCGCAAAGCTGGAGTGATACCGGGAAAAGATGACATCGGTGCCCGTCGTCAGGGGGCGATCGCCCGCATACAGCACTTCCCACGGGAGTTGGTGCAGTTTGGTGCCCTTCAAGCCGAGGCGAAACCGCAACCGCTGATGCTGATGTTGGGCAATCCCCTGGGCCATCATCCAGCTATCTCGAATCCGTCCCTGAAATAAGGCGTTAAATAACTGCTGCCCAAAGGCCACTAAGTTAGCCGACGGTTCGCCCAGCGCGGTAGCGGCACCCGTGCGAGTCGCCCCATTGCCTGCCGTACTGCGGAGCAACCCCATGACAGGATCGCCCATGAGTAAACTCGCTTCGGTCAGCCAATCATCGACATACCAGGTCACCTGCTCCTCTGCCAATGGCACACCAGGTGCGACGTACTCAGTGCGCACGATGTATTCCTGATCGCGAATGGGTGTGACAGAGAGGTGAAATTCCTGGGTCACCATGATCCTCCCAGAAAACGGTTGATGCGTGGCCTGTGACATGAGCACCGGAAAACTGCCAGATGAGTGGGTCTTCCAGTGTGCCTGCTTAACTAATCCGTTGCCATCGGTTCAGTATCAGGCCGAAACAAAAAAATCTGAATGAACAGACCGTTTTTCAGTCTACCCAGATGTGGGAACCAGCAACGCCTGTTGGTAAAAGTACACACAGACAGCCGGGAAACTCCTCCTCCACTTTCGCGTATTCCGCTAGCGTTTGCACTCGCTCACGCGCACGCTTCGTTAAAACTTTGTAAATATTCTGTCAAGCTACGGATAACTCCTCTCCGTAGAATCTGCCACTGGCTTTAACCTTCATCCCCACTGCCAGCAAAGCTGACTCAAACCGGATGCGATGCGGCAGAACTTCATTGAGTCTCCACAAAATCCTCCGGAGCAATCGTGCGGCAGCGGGAATTCAGTAATTGGTAGATGCACCCTGATTTGGCACCCCGGTTCAGTGATGAGTCGGGGTTTTCTTCTGCACAACACCGTAAAATACAAAACAGGCGATCGCGGCAGCGACCGGGAGCCATCATGCTGTTTCCCGTCAAGACTACAACGACTGCTGGCCGTGACCCACTGATGTTATCGACGTGTTGGAGTAATTGGGGCTATGGATCGCGTTGTCATTAAATTTTCGTCGGAAGATTGTGGGATTTGCCACAAAATGGCGTTCTATGACCAGAAAGTGGTGGAAGAACTGGGATTAGGCTTTGTGGATTGCAAGATGCAAGATACTGCAACCTATCGTAAGTACCGAAAAATTCTCCTGACCCAATACCCGGATAAAGCCGAGATGGGTTGGCCGACTTACATTATTTGCGATGCGGCAGAGACAGAAGACTTCAAAATTGTGGGCGAAGTCAAAGGCGGACATCCCAAAGGCGAATTCCGCAGCCGCATTCAGGCTGCACTGGGCGAAACGAATTAGGCGATCGCGCGGCACTAGGGGGATGACTTGCCCTCATCCGGTTTGGCTGAACTTATACCTGTTCAAATGGTAACCGTGGCACATCAAATTTGTGGTGCCACGGTGAATCGCCATTAGTGGTTTCAGCTTAAG
>JAIXVO010000736.1 GCA_027482985.1 Cyanobacteriota bacterium | reverse complement strand
GAATCCAGCATCAAGGGCAAGTTGACATTTGTGACCAGCCGCGAGACGAGTTCGCGCATATCATGCTCACCATCGCGTCCCACATAGTCCACGTTCACATCCAGGACGTGCGCGCCTTCCCGCACCTGCGATCGCGCCACTGCCACCAGCCCATCCCAATCTTCCGCATTCAGCAGTTCCCGCACCTTCTTCGAGCCACTGGCATTCAACCGTTCCCCCACAATCAGGAACGAGTTGTCCTGGTCATAAGGCTGTGTTGCATAAATTGATGCGGCAGAGGGGATATAGCCGAAAGTGGGACGGGGATCGGGGAAAGGGGGTTGGGGGGTTGGGGGTTGGGGCTGGGGGCTGGGGGCTAAGACAACGCCTGACTCCTGACTGCTGGCTCCTGACTCCTGATGTCTCACCTGCCGTTCCTTCGGCTGTAAGGTCGCGGCAATTTCTGCTAACTGGTGAATGTGGTCAGGACGGGTACCGCAACAACCACCGATCACCTGGACACCCAGATCTTCGACAAAGCGGGTGAGCGCCAGCCGGAGTTCCATCGGGGTGAGTTTGTAGTGGGCATGACCGCCGACGTTTTCGGGAATGCCCGCGTTGGGGATACAGGAGATGACGAAAGGCGAATGTTCCGCTAGATATTTGACGTGTTCCGCCATGCGATCGGGACCGGTGGCGCAGTTCAGTCCCAGGATGTCGATGGGGTAGGGTTCTAAAATGGCCAGCATGGCCGCGACATCAGAGCCAACCAGCATGGTGCCCTGGAGTTCCATCGTGACGGACACCATGAGGGGACGGCGATCGCCCTTCTTCGCAAAAATTTCCTCAATCCCGTTGAGTGCCGCTTTGATCTGCAACACGTCCTGACAGGTTTCCACCAGGAACAGATCGACCCCCCCATCCCAAAGACCTTCGGCTTGTTCGGCAAAGGAGGCTTTCATCGTGTCGTAGTCGATATGCCCTAGCGTGGGCAGTTTGGTGGTGGGACCGATCGAGCCCGCCACAAAGCGAGGTTTTTCGGGGGTAGAGAATTCTGCCGTGACTTGTTTCGCCAGGGTGGCAGCGGCTTTGTTCAGCTCGTAGGCTTGGTCGGTCAGGTCATACTCTGCCAGCACGATGGAGGTTGCGCCGAACGTATCCGTTTCAATCACATCGGCGCCCGCTGCGAGAAAGTCGCGATGCACTTTGGCGACGGCTTCCGGCTTGGTGAAGATCAAGTACTCGTTACAGCCCTCGTACTCGGCTCCCCCAAAATCTTCAGCAGTCAGATTTTGCACCTGGAGGTTGGTACCCATGGCACCATCAAACACAATCACGGGGCGATCGGGGTGGTAAAGGCGGTCGAGAAACGAACTATGCATAACGATCGGGGAGGATGAAACGATAGATGGAAAGACGGAACGTTGAGGCAGCGAAGGGACAGACTCATCCCCTCCTTCTGTCCATTTCAGAAAAAGTCGGGCGAAATGACCACAGAGTTACAGAAGCTTTACATAGGCTTCTAATTTTCCAGATTAACGTAATTCCGCGATTGACCAAAATCGTAGAGACCGAAAAAGCCGCAATCACCCCATTAGAATTTGCACCAGCATCCGCAAAACCTCTTCCAACTCATCTGGGATGCGATACAGCTTGAGAAATTGGGTAATTTGCCGAGTCTCGCGATCGAGGGTGCCAAATTGCCAAATATCGCCTGTGGTGACTGCCCCGTGCAACTGTGGTTGGGTGCCTTCGACCCAGCGATCAAGGGCGATTAATTCTACGGCTAGTTGCGTAAATCCTCTGGCGAGATCGGCATTTTTCGCCTCGATCACAAGCAATCTGCCGTCTGCATACAGGTAGTAGTCTAAAGAACCTTTTAATTGCTCGGTCACGGTCAGCGGATACTCAATCCGGAGTTGTGCCCGCGTGTAATACACCACATCTAGCAGGAGCGGGGCGATTAGGAGTTCGCGCCGGGCAGCTTCACTGGTCAAGCTGATGTAAGGCAGGCTGTCCTCAATCCGCGCTTGGAGATTGGCTAAACGATCCAGGGGAAGGGGCGATTGGGGCAACGGTTGGGGCGATCGCACCAGGGTATAACCAAACTCGGCCAAAATATCCTCTGGCTCGTAACTCATCTCGAAATACTGCCGAAACGTGTAAGACTGTCCGGGTTGTAAGATGCTGGAGCGAGACATAGCCACTGAATCCAGAGATGAGAATATAGCTTTGGTCAGAACACTTAGGACCAGTCGGATTAGCAAGAGCCAATGCTGGGTCGGTGTTCTGACTCGCCTCTGCATGTGTAACGTGACAGAGGCGATACCTGAAATTGTAGGTCGGATGCTGTTAGCGTAGCGTAACGCAGCGCTCATCGGCTTTGCGCCCCAGCAACCCAGACTGCACCATCAAGGACGTGAGCGCTTCTGCTGGATGAAATCAGTTAAACCCTGATACTTCGGAGCCTGGGGTAAGGGCTGGTTCTGATATTCCATCGCCCCCCAAAAGCCCCATTTGCTGGGTGGTGCCACATCCACAAACTGGTTAAACACCGTGCCCCCACTTTGTTGCCATTGGGTTAAATAAGCGCGATACACCTCCCGCATCCGGGGATGGCGATTGGCCGCCGCAAACAGGTCGGTCAGGCGTTTCACTTTGTTGTCGGGAAACTGGTAGGTCGTGAGATGGGGGCCACCCTCATAGGCATACAGGGGGATGCCAAACCGTTGCGTCACTTTGTAGTTGTTATCCAGCATGGGTTTCACGACTGTGGTCACGCCCGTCATCAAGTTCTCCACCACCTGATCCACACTCATTTGCATCACAGCATCGACCCGCTGCGGATCGTTCAAATCGCTGGTGCCGTTTTTATCCCTATCAGCCCCATCAAAGTAAGGGGCGATCGCGTAAGCATCCGCCGCTTTGTAAGCATCCTTCCAGCCGAGAATTTGTTCTGCCGTCCAGGGATTCGCGGCCTGCCCTGCCAGCACTCGCACCAACCGTTTATCAGCATCCCGCCCCATGACCGTATTGAAGATTTGGAAAATTTGGACAGAACGTTCGGAGTAGAACAACAGCGCCGCCGTAAAGTCATTTTCATCCAGGTTGCGGGAGCGTCCCTGTTCAGCAGCATAACGATGCTGGCTGAACATTGTATTCCACACTTCATTCGAGTACTCGATGTGGGCTTTGAGGGACGGATCGAGGCGATCGCGCACCATCGTCGCAAACTGCCGCACATAGTCATCCGAGGCTTTGGCGGGAAGGGTAAACCACGGATCCACCTTCAACGTATTCGCCAGTTGAATCATGTATTCCAGCGCCACGCCTTTCCCCCCGGCCTGCCGGACACTGTTAGGCGTGTTGCGATCGCCCCAATTCACGACATCCGAGTTGTTGGTTGCCATCCAATCCATGAAGCGGAGAGTTTTGAATTGGGCAATCCGCTCCAGAAATAAGGGATGGAAGGGTTGGGTTTGGTAAGTCTGCTCAAACCCCGGCATGATGAAGCGAATGTTGCGGATGGGATTTTGCGGGTTCGTCTCCCGAATTTGCAGAAAAATGCCTGCCCCATCGGGCTTCACCTCCACCACCATCCGACCCGGCTTTTGACTGACGATCTTGGCATTCTCAAAAGCAAAGGTCAGCTTGCCCTGCCCCTCATATAGCAGCGTGTATTGTCCAGCGGGATAATGCGTCGAGTCGATCATCATCACCGTTTCTACCCATTGCCCCGGTTCCAGGGCTGCCACCCAGCCATCCGGGGTCAGGTTGACCTTCCCCCCCTGGCCCCAGGGTGCCCCCTCTTTCTGCGGGATCCAGTCCCGCGAAGTTTTGAATACATCGACAAAATTCCATTGGGTAGACCAATCCGAAATGCCATTCAAATTGGTGCCAATTAGGACTGACCGGGGCGATCGCGCTTTAGCCGCCCCTACCTCACTCGACACGGCCACGGCATCAGGAGAGTTGACCAGAGAATTGTGCAGGGTGCCCTCGGTACAACTGATCAATCCTGCCAAGCTGACCACCAATCCTCCCACGAACAGGCAGCGGGGCAGCAGGGGGGAAAATCGGGGTCTGGGAAAAGGCATAGGGGTTGGGGGATAGGGGTTGGGGGGTGGGGAAAGCCTTTCGTGTGGTGCGTGACGCTGACGCTAACAGCACTCGACGCGGCTCATGCTGGGATTCAAGCCGTTCAGGTTCCAAGTTATGCAATCTTTCTGCCAACGTCCACTGTGATCCTCCACCTACCCCCCAACCCCCAACCCCCCCTCCCCCTGTCGTACGAGGCGATCGTCCCCGTCAATGGCGAACTCGCACTGGCAAAAGCTTTCACGGGGATGCGTCCGGCCTGATAAGCCAAGCGTCCGGCTTCGGCTGCGAGTTTCATGGCGCGAGCCATACTGGCAGGATGTTGGGCCTGGGCGATCGCGGTATTAATCAGTAACGCATCTGCTCCCAGTTCCATCGCCTGCGCGGCTTCGCTGGGCACACCAATTCCGGCATCGACGACAACGGGAATCTTCGCGTTCTCGATAATGATCTGGATGTTGGCGGTATTCTTTAAGCCCTGACCGGAGCCAATCGGCGAGCCGAGCGGCATCACGGTGGCACAGCCTACGTCTTCCAGGCGTTTGGCCAGGAGGGGATCGGCGTTGATGTAGGGCAATACGGCAAAGCCTTCCTTCACCAGTTGTTCGGCGGCTTCCAGGGTGCCAATCGGGTCAGGGAGGAGGTATTTCGTGTCGGGAATGACTTCCAGCTTGACGAAATTGTTGTCTTCCTGGCCTAACAGTTTCGCCATTTCGCGTCCCAATCTCGCCACCCGAATCGCATCTTCTGCCGTCTGACAGCCTGCTGTGTTGGGTAACATCCAAATTTTTTGCCAATCCAAGGCTTCTGCCAATCCTTCATGACCGGGAGCATTAGTCTGCACCCGCCGCACTGCAACGGTTACAATTTCACACCCGCTGGCAGCAATGCTGTCCCGCATTTCGTCAAAATTACGATACTTGCCAGTTCCGGTCATCAACCGCGACTGAAAGACTCTTCCCGCAATCACGAGCGGTGCATCGACGGAGCGATCCAAGAGTTTATCTAATGTCTGCATACTTGCTGTTCCTCTATCCATTCCTAGCGTAACGTGAATGGCAATTGTGCATTTCGCTACCGAATTTGGATTGTAAATCCTGGG
>JAIXVO010000166.1 GCA_027482985.1 Cyanobacteriota bacterium | reverse complement strand
CAACACCAGCACCAGCGCGACACAGGCAATCAAGCCCCACAAACTGCCAGTATTAATCACCACGCGCGGGAACCGTTCCAAAATGATCACCGCCAGGGCACCCAGCCCCAACGCCACCCCAAAGGCCACCAACCACCGGATCGCAGGTGACAGCAAGGCAACCAACACAGGCTGCACAGCCGGAATTGCCGCCGCCAACAGCAGCAAATATTCCAGCAAAAAACCTGCTAGCGCCGTCAGAATCGCCACTTGCAACAACACCAACCAGGGTAATCGCTTTAAATTTTCCAGCGGACTTCTCATGGGCACGACTCGCGATCGCAGTTAATATTTGAATGCTAAACCGAGTTTCCCCCCGGTGACACCCCTTTCCCCGCGATCGCCTCATTCGCCCCCGCCGAGACGTGCCAACGGCAACGTCTCTACGAATGACCGTCTGCCCCCCTGCCCTTCCTCTGCCTCCATCACCTCCCTCCCATACCTCCCCCTCCCTCTCCCTATGAACCTCCTCCAGCAAGCCTCCCAATCCCTGCTTGACCAACAGTATGACCAGGCCGTTGGGTTGTATGAACAGGCGATCGCGGCTGATCCGACTCAAATCACGGCTTACTGGCATTTGGGATTGGCGCTATTGCTGCAAGGGCAAGAGGCCGAAGCCCAGATGACCTGGTTGATGGTGATGGCAGAAGGTGACCCGACTCAGGTGGAGAGTTGGACGCAGGAATTGGCGCAGGTGTTGGATCTGGCGGCGCGGCAGCAAGTTGATCGGGAGAATTGGCCGACTGCCTGGGTGATTCGGCAACATTTGCGGGAAGTGAACCCGGAGGATGTCAACAATTTGTTGCACATTATGGCGGTGTCGCTCAAATTGGAGACGTTTGACCCCGTTGATTTGGCCGAGTTGGGCGTGTTGGATCGGTTGCGGCAATCCACTACCGCGATCGATGTCGATCTGGTGTTACACGTCCTGGAGACGCTGCTGAATCGCGTCGATCCTCATCCGTTGGTGACGGAATTTGCCGAGGTGTGTCGGCGTTATATTGCGCCCGATGAGTATGTCGATCTGGTCCTCATGAGTGCCTTACGGATCGCCTATTTCAATAAATATCCAGGGATGGCGGCTCATTTGGCGGAGTTTTGTCGGGAACTGCAACCCGACAACTTGGACATTTTGTTTGAGTTAGCGCCGTTTTATCAAAACTCCCGGCAATATCAGAAAGGCATTGAGCTGGCCGCAGAGTCGATCGCAAAGGCGGAGGCATTACCCGATCGCGCCTTTGCCAGCTATCTGTATCTGCGGGGTCTGATGAATGCGGGCGGTTATTGGGATCAGGCCGTTGCCCACCTCGCTCACCATGAGCAAATTTTACAAGAGTTGCTCGTCGATCCCCCCTTTCCCCTCGACTTGGTTCGCAACTCGCGGCTAAATACTGCCACCTTTGCCTTCGCCTACTTTCGCGACACACCCCGGCAAAATCGCCAACTCCAGGAGCAGTTGAATGATTTTTGTCGGGCGAATATGCAGTTCCATAATCAGACCTATTTCGATCGCTATCAGGCGCGTCATGCCGAACGCCGTCACCAACCGTTGTCCGCTCGCAAACTGCGAATTGGCTACATTTCCCATTGCTTCCATGAACATTCCGTCGGCTGGCTCTCCCGCTGGTTGTTGCAACATCATGATCGCGAGCAGTTTGAACTCTACCTCTACTTCCTCAACTATCACGAAATTCCCGGCGATTCTCTGCGTCCGTTTTTCTTCCAGATGGCGGATAAGACTCGCACCTTTGGCGGCGATCGCATCGAAGCCACGGAAGCCATCTTTGCCGATGATCTGGATATTTTGGTGGATCTAGATAGCGTCACGCTGGATGTGACGACCAACATTTTGAGTCTGAAACCCGCCCCGATCCAGGTCACGTGGTTGGGGTGGGATGCCAGCGGTCTGTCCACCGTGGATTACTTCATCGCCGATCCCTATGTGCTACCCGACGCAGCGCAAGACTACTACACCGAGAAAATTTGGCGCTTGCCCCAAACCTACATCGCCGTCGATGGCTTTGAAGTTGGCGTGCCCACCCTACGCCGCGATGAACTGGAGATTCCCGCCGATGCGATCGTCTACTTCAGTGGGCAGCGGGGCTACAAACGGCATCGCGACACTGCCAAACTGCAAATGCAGATCATTCAGCAAGTCCCCAACAGCTACTTTTTGATCAAGGGAATTGCCGATACTGAGTCGATCCAGCAGTTTTTCTATGAATTGGCGGATGAAATGGGGGTGTCGCATGACCGCCTCCGGTTTCTCCCAGAAGTGCTGTCGGAAGCGGTGCATCGAGCCAATCTCGCGATCGCGGATATTGCCCTCGATACCTTCCCCTACAACGGCGCGACCACCACCCTGGAAACCCTCTGGCTGGGGCTGCCCCTCGTCACCCGTGTGGGAGAACAATTTGCCGCCCGTAACAGCTACACCATGCTAAAAAATGTCGGCGTTGAAGTTGGGATCGCCTGGACGAATGCCGAATACATTGAGTGGGGTGTCCGGCTGGGGACTGATACCGCCCTGCGTCAACAAGTCCACCAGCAACTCCTCACCTCCCGCCACACTGCCCCCCTCTGGAACGGCAAACAATTCACCCGTGAGATGGAAGCCGCCTATCGAGAAATTGTGCGGATCGAGCGATCGTCCAGTTGAACGAACCTCAATTCACTATCCACTCTGTGCCAAAAATCCAATAACTCACCGCAAATGCACGGCGGTAGATTTACTGATTCCCCTAAATACCAT
>JAIXVO010000162.1 GCA_027482985.1 Cyanobacteriota bacterium | reverse complement strand
TTTGTGGATGATGCCCTCCATCAATGGCGATCGCGGATTCCCCAGAGCCTCACTGAGCACTACCTCACACCCGCCAGCATTCAATACTTTGGCACTCCGCGCCGCTTGGCTGTCTTGATCACCGGATTACCCGATCGCCAACCGGATCAGGAAGAAGAGGTGAAAGGGCCACCCGCGCAAGCGGCCTTTAAAGATGGCAAACCGACGAAAGCGGCAGCAGGATTTGCCCAGAAGCAAGGAGTACAGGTTGCTGATCTAGAAATTCGACCCACGGAGAAGGGCGATTTTGTTTTTGTCAAGAAACAAATTGTGGGACAACCCACAGCTACGATCCTGCAAACCCTCGTCCCGGAGTGGATCACCAGCCTCGATGGGAAACGCTTTATGCGCTGGGCCGATGGCGATCTGAAATTTCCCCGCCCGATTCGCTGGCTGGTCACGTTGCTGGATGCGGAACTGCTGCCGATCGCGTTGACCAATGGCATGCAGGGGTGTCAGAGCGATCGCCAGTCGCAGGGGCATCGGGTGTTGCATCCGGCGGCGATCGAGATTCGGCATGCGGCTGATTATGTCAAGACGATGGCGGCGGCATTTGTGCAGGTGGATGGGGCGCAACGGCGGGAAGTGATTCGCCAGCAGATTGAGGCGGCGGCGGCGAGTGTGCAAGGGGTCGCGGTGATCAATCCCGATTTGCTGGCGGAAGTGACCAACCTGGTGGAATATCCTTCTGCCGTAGTGGGGCAATTTGATGCGGCCTTTTTGGAATTGCCTGCGGAAGTCATCATCACGGAAATGGAAAGCCATCAGCGCTACTTCCCGATCCTGAAACAAGCTGAATCGTCAGAACTGTTGCCCCATTTCATCACCATTTCCAACGGCGACCCGCAGAAGCAAGCGATCATCGCGGAAGGGAACGGGCGGGTCATTCGGGCACGATTGTCGGATGGCAAATTCTTTTTTGATGCCGATCTCGCTCTCCCCCTAGAACAGTACTTACCCAAACTGGAAACCGTTACCTTCCAGGCCGATTTAGGGTCAGTCAGAGCGAAAGTCGATCGCATTGGTCGAGTCGCCGGACAAATTGCCACCCAACTGGCGGTCAGTCCTGCTGAACAGACCCAGATTCAACGTGCTGCCCTGTTGTGTAAAGCCGATCTGGTGACGCAAATGGTGGGCGAGTTCCCGGAACTCCAAGGGGTGATGGGGCAGAAATACGCGATCGCGGGAGGTGAACCCGCCGCCGTTGCCGATGCCATTTTTGAACATTACTTACCGCGTGGTGCCGCTGATGCGTTGCCACAAACCCTGACTGGGCAAGTGGTGGGACTGGCCGATCGCCTGGATACGCTGGTGAGTATTTTCGGTCTAGGGATGATTCCCAGCGGTTCCTCCGATCCGTTTGCCCTGCGACGGGCGGCGAATGCGATCGTCAATATTACCTGGACAGCTAATTTACCAATCAACCTGGCGCAATTACTGGATCAGGTCATTGCCGACTTTGCCGCCACGTTCGCCAGCGTGATGAAACTATCCCCCGCCGACCTCACCCAACAGTTACAAGACTTCTTCCTGCAACGCATCCGCACCTTACTCCAGGAAGACCGAGCAATTGATTACGACTTGGTGAATGCCGTCCTGGGCGAAAATGATCCTGAGTACACCCAACGCGCCCTGGTGAATGGGTTAGATGTCCGCGATCGCGCCCTCTTCCTGCAAACCATGCGGCAGGATGGTACCCTCGCTGCTCTCTACGAAACCGTCAATCGCGCTTCCCGACTGGCGGCACAAGGGAATCTAGATACTGCCCAACTCGATCCAGCCCAAGTCGTCCAGCCCAAACTGTTCCAAAAATCCTCCGAGCAAGCGGTTTTCGATGCCCTGGTCAAACTCCATGCCCAAATGCAGGGCCAGCAGGATTATCAGCAGTTGGTGACCGGGCTGATGGCAGTCGCCCCCACCCTGACCCATTTCTTTGATGGTGCTGAGAGCGTGCTGGTGATGGACCCTGATCCCGCCATCAAGCAAAATCGGCTCAATTTGTTGGGTGTGTTACGGAATCATGCCCGTGCCCTGGCGGACTTTGGGGCGATCGTTAAAAGTTAGGCAAAAAAATAGGCATTAACATACCTAACACACCAAAATAGCTGCCCTCATCCCCTAACCCCTTCTCCCAGAGCGGGAGAAGGGGAACTAATCCAATCTTTCTCCCCTCGCCCATTTTGGGAGAGGGGCCGGGGGTGAGGGCGGTTTTGGTGCGTGAAGTATATTAGTGCAAAAAAATATCCCCATTGCTGGGGATACTGGGTGCATACAGTGTCTTCTGTTGTGCAGAAGCTTTGAAATGGGCTAAACAGGCTGTACCAGTAAGGTAATGTTGCGACGTCCGATCACTTGAACGACCTTACCGGGCGTCAGAATAATGTCCTGTTCGCACCAGGCTGACCACCAGGAACCCTGAAACTGGATGCGTCCGGATTGGTGAGGGGTGATGGTTTCAGCCACGATCGCGGGCCCAAAATAATCATGTTCAATGGGAGATTCAACGGATTGGATCTGAATCTTAGAATCACCAGTCAGGAAGGAGAAAACAGTCTTAAGGGGGCTTGATACTGGCATCGCAG
>JAIXVO010000417.1 GCA_027482985.1 Cyanobacteriota bacterium | reverse complement strand
TTGTGCTGATGTCAACGGCACGGTTGTCGGTGTAAGTGACGGTGAAATCGTAAGTACTGGCACCCCCCAGCGAGACATTGGTCAAATTTGCCGCTGCTGTGGGCACCGTGGTATCTGGCCCTGTGGTCGATTCAATTAATTGCGCATTTGCCCAGTTCGCATGGTCGTAGCCATTGCCATTACCCGCATCGGTCACAACTAAACGCAGGGTGTTGCGGCCTGTCAAGTCTACGTTTACCGCTCGAGTGGCACTAGTTCCCGTCATTACGCCACTGTCAAACAGGAGGCTCCCATCGCCATAAACCTGGAAGTTGACCGAACCACGGAAGCCGACATAATCGTCAATACCAATGTCAGCGGTAAATCGAGTGTAAGCACCGTTCAGCGGCACGATAATTTCTGAGCCAGCATGGACACCAACCCCTTTCGCATAGGTAACACCATTAAGGGTGATGGTGCCCCCATCTGTCGCGCCTTCTTCGCCATTGGCGCGATCGCGTTCGGCTGGCCCCCACCCATTAGTTACAGCAGACCAGGGCAGATCGCTCAGATATTGGAGGACACCACGGTAGCCGCTTAAATTTTGCGCATCGATCGCGAAACTAGATTCGATCGTGCCTGTCGCCACTTCTAAATTCCAATCTCCACCAAAGCCGACATAACCAGTCAGGTCATCAGATGCCGCCACATCGGCTCCAGTCATCTGGCTGAGATAATTAACAAATTGGATGCCAGCAATTGCGGAAGCGATGTTACAGCCATAGAGCAGGATATCGGCATCTTCTGTGAGCGCATTGGCCCAGCTTGCCAGTTCACTACTGCGTTGACTTAAGGCCGCCAGGTTGTAATAGCTTTGCCCCAGCTGAAAGCCTCCAGTCGCCCCATGGGAGAGAAGTTGCAGGCTACTGATTCCCTGTCTCTGAGACAATACATTCGTGATTTGGGTGATGCCGTCCTGAGCGGCATCAAGAATAATGACTTCTGTCCCAGGAATTACGGAAGAGACTAAATCTTCATAGAAAGCGACTGTTGTGTCTACAAAAATCAGACTATGCCCCGGCGCACTACTTCTACTAATACTTTGATAAGAATTTGGAAGCAGGTTTGAGCTTAAATCGAGGGGGTTTTCAGATAAGAAACTTGTCGCCAGGAGGGAGCTTTGGACAAAGTCGCCTGAATAATTGGAGCCAATTAAATTAGAAGGATTGTTCATGGGTCACTTAGACTGCAAGATGAATCAACAACTCAGATAAACTTTGAACAGAAACTTTGACAAGAAGCAGATCCTGATGAGTTTAGGATTGGAACAATGAGCAGCGTAAACTTTCTATACTTCCAAGTGAACCAGCAACAAACTGATTGTTTGTTCCCAGAAAAATATTGGAATTGGATCTGAAAAAGTAATTTAAGAGAGGCTAAACCCCTCAATGGATGGGTAAAAGCACAGAGCATCGCCTGGCAAGCTACGCTCAACATGAATGACTGGATGAAAGAATCATGTGCAAGCAAAATGGGATTTGAAATTGCGCGATCGCCCCTTATTTGAAAGCCTGAATGGTCAAATAGGATTTTCAAGCCCCCTCAAACATGACAATTTGACAGCAAGCTTTACCCATGCAAAGTCGTCGATCATCACTGTGAAGAAACAGATCTCAGTAGACCCTAGCGGGGTAGAATCACTGAATTGCATGGTCTCTTCTAAGCAGCAGAAAGATCGCAGATGCGAGACAAGAATAATTTTTGGATCAATCGATTCAGCCTTGACATCCTTTTCTATAGGAAACGAATTACTTGATTTAAAGTATCAGCATTATTGCGGATCAAAATAACCTTTCACGTATTCCTCACAAAAATAATATGATCTTGCTCAGTATATTTACTGTTTCCTCATCTAGTAATGCGATCGCCCATCTTGTCGCGTCTGCTGGAGCGCAAGCACAGGCCACGAACGTAAGCTGGTGCTGGATTTTTTAGGGGTTTGCGGGGCGATCGCGTTTTTTCGCTAGAAACTCGCGCACGACATCTTTCACGTCGCGTAACTCGCCTTCCACCTGGTAATTCATTTGTTGCATTTCGGCGGCGGTGATCAGTCCTTTGAGTCCGGCGATCGCGGCTTCTAGTTGGGGATATTTCACCAGCGTACTTTGGCGCACAATGGGCACGGCTTCGTAGGGTGGGAAGTAGCGTTTGTCGTCTTTGAGGATGACGAATCCCAGGCGGGCGATTTGCCCATCAGTAGAGTTGCCCGCTGTGAGATCAATTTGCTTTTGCAGTAAGGCGCGATAAATCAGCCCTAAATCCATCGTTTGAGGGGGTTTGGCGAACTGCAAATTGTAGGTTTTGGCGAGTCCTGGTAGCCCATCGGGGCGTTCGGCAAACTCGTAGCCAAAGCCCGCCCGCCATTGGGGGGTATGTTGAGCCGCTTGCGACAGGGTTTGCAGGTTTAGCCGTTGGGCATCTTCCCCCCGAATCACGATCGCAAAGGTATTTTCAAATCCCAAGCCCGGCATTACCGCGAGGTTAAAATTTTTGGCGTAGCGGGTTTGCAATTCCAGGAAGAGGTCGGTGGGGTCGGCGGGAATTTTGCCGTCCTCAAAGACTTTGCTGACGCTGGCAGCGGTACCCGTATATTCGATGTAGGCATCAATTTTGCCGTTGACGATCGCCTGATGACAGACAAACGATCCACCCAATCGCGGTCGGCGATCGACTTTCAAATCCGTTTTCTGCTCAATCTGCTGGGCCAGCAGTTCGCCTAAAATGTCCTGCTCAGTGAAGTCTTTCGAGGCCACAATAATGTCGCCGCCGCCACTGCTACCCGTTGGGGCTTGACAGGCAATCAGCAAGATGGCGATCGCCCCCAACAGCAAAAGTCTTAAACCCTGTTTCATGTTTGTTTTTGGATCAATCAAGCAAACTTTAGTCGGATGGTTGGCAGGCGATTGGCAAACCCGTTGATATTCAAAAATTGTAGGGGTTTGTTTCCGCCGTGGGACACATTGGAGGCAGGAAAGAGGATGGTAAATTAAGCAGGAATCATTCCGGTTCGGTCATTAATCTGATGAGACTTAACCTGTCAAGCCTCCCACCCTATCATGATTAATTTTCCTGCATTCAAACGGCAAGTGCTCCGCTGGACGACAGGGACGAAAACTTACGCTGAGATGAGCGATCGCCAGTGGGTGATCCATCCCGCTGAAACCGCGATCGCCCCGCCTGCCATGTATCTCGATGGGGCGTTAGACCGAGTGACGGGAGTGCAGGCCGAAACCACCAGGGCGCGAGAATTGGAGCGAATTCGAGGTGGCTTGCGGCAGCATGGAGCGACGATCGCCTATCAGTTGCGAGATGTCGAAATTCGGCAGGGGTATGTTTACCAACAGGCGTTGCGATTGCAGTTCACCCGCCACCGAGAGGCGTGGCTGTACCGAGGCGAAGTTGCGCAACTGACGGAAGCGGCATTGGCCTGTAGTTTGTTTGGCTATAAATATTTCGGTCATTTATTGTTGGATGATTTACCACTGGCCTTAGCGGCGGCACAGATAGCCCCAGACATCGCCTTAGATCGTTCTACCAGCCAGCAAATTGGGGAATATCAAACGCTGACGAGGGTGCAGCCTCAATTGGTGATTGCCGCTGCTTGCTCCCGACTCATCTTGATCGATGACATTGGGCAAAATCGATTTAAGCGCGATCGCTTACGCACCTTGCGATCGCGGTTGGCGCTTTCCCACTCCAGTTCTCCCCCGCGTGGTGTGATGTTATTACGGGGCCAAACTGGCACTCGCCGCACTCTCATCAATGAGGCGGAGGTAGTGCACTGGCTGCAAACTCAAGGCTTCCTTTGTGTGGCACCCGAAGCGTTATCGGTGTCTGATCTGCTGCATCAAATTGGCGGTGCCCAAATCATCATTGGGGTCGAAGGCAGTCAGTTGGCGCATGGCGTATATAGTTTGGCGGCGGGAGGGGTGATGTGTACCCTCCAGCCCCCCGATCGCTTCAACCATGTGTTTAAGGATTATCTGGATTGCCTCGATCAAGATCTCCGGTATGCCTTTGTGGTAGGGCGACCAGCAGGCAATGGATTTACTATCGATCTCGCCGATTTAGCCCAAACGCTGGAGCAGATTGATCCGGTCGTCGCATTGCATTAGGGTTGCAAGGGCGGCTCTGGCAAAATGCGATGAACGCCTGGGGCGGGTTAAGTTAAGCTATGTGAAATACTGTGTAATTTTTAATTTAACCCGCGTTGGTCTCCTCCTACCCTTATGAATCCTGATCCCACACCGGATTTGCCTGCCGCAAACCCTCTCCTGGCGGCGTTTCAACTCGCCAATCGCCACATCTGGTTACAGGCATTCGGGCGATCGCTCTGTCAAATTGGTTCCGGTCTAATTTACTTTTATATTCCGCTGGTGTTTGTCAATCAGGTGGGCTTGTCCTCCACCTCGGTGGGCTTCAGTGTGGGGCTCAGTTCCCTGACGGGCATTGTCGGGCATATTTTGGGCGGCGTGCTGGCGGACTCTCCCCGCTTTGGCCGCAAGACCACGCTAGTCTTCTCCGGTGGTCTGGGTGCTCTCGTGTCGTTGACTTTAGCTTTTACCCATACCCTCCCCTTACTGGTGGCTGCAAACTTGCTGCTGGGCTTGAGTGTGGGCTTTTACTGGACGGCAGCGGATGCGGCAGTGATGGATGTGACCACCCCCGCTGAGCGATCGCAGGCGTTTGCAATCATGAGTGTGGCGGAAAATTTGGGCAATGGGGTCGGCATTCTGGGCGGCGGCTTGTTGCTCATGCTGATGAATCAGTCGCCGCAATTGTTATTCATTGGCTGTGGACTGGTATTTCTGGCCTTTGTCGCGATCGTCCAACTAACGATGCCTGAAACGCGCGAGGCGATCGCGGGTGAAACGGCTCAGGCGGGTCTATTGGTGGCCTTACAAGATAAATCCTTACTGCTGTTCATTTTGGCGAATGTGCTGTTCACGACCTACATTGCTCTGGTCACGAGTACGATTCCGCTCTATTTCACGAACTTTGTCCCGGCGATTTCTGGCCAGACGGGAAGTACCTTCGCCAGTACCGCAGGCTTGTTTACCTGGTGTTACATCGGCGCAGGTGCCGTGCTGCAATTACCGATCGCCCAATTGTTCAAACGGTTTGACCGGGTGCAGGTGTTGATGATTGCCCTGGGGTTGTGGGCAACAGGCTTCTCGCTGGTGTGGGTGACAGGCACGATTCCCGTAGCGCAATTTGGCTGGGGCATCCTGGCCTTGCTGGTAATGGCCCTCGCGTCGATTACCTACAAACCCTTTGCCGCAGCGATCGTCTCCGAACTGGCTCCCGCCTCTTTGCGCGGCGCATACATTGCCGTCAGTTCCCAATGTTGGGCGATCGGGTATTTTGTCGGACCCACGTTGGGCGGCTGGGCCATGGATCAATCCGCCGCGATCGCCCATCGTTCCTGGCTCGTCGCTGCTGCCACCACCGTCATCGGCTTGCTCGTCTTGCTCCTGTTTAACCGTGTCCATGCCGCCGAGATGACTCCCCCCCTGGAGATCTCATAAACACATCAGGCTCTTTGTGCTGGTACGTTGCGCGATCGCGACAGCAAAGCTAGGTCTTTTTTTGTCAGGTTATTGTCCGAGAAACCCCGTAATCAGTAAGGGGAGCAGAATCAGGGCAGAAATGATCAAAATTAGCGTACCGGGATCAATTTTGATCACCGTTTGTTTGGGTGGTTTAGGTGGTTCTGACATCGGGCGATCGCGGAATGCAATTGCTTTCACCCTATCGAATGTTGAGCCGATTGGGAATTGGTTGGGCTTAAAACCCTAACGCCGCGCCTTCGCCCCTGGGGTCAGCAGCCCCTTGCAGTAGACCATTGGGCGATCGCGTAATCGCCATCGCATTCCCCCACCCCGCACGCTCTCGCAACGTGTGTCCGCGACGGCGTAGTTCTTCCAGCGTCAGCGTATCAAACCCAAACGCTTCCACCATGACGGCATCCGGCAACCATTGATGATGCAGTCGGGGAGCCGCTACCGCTTTTTCCACAGGCAGCTCATACACCAGCACATGCAGAATCACTTGCAGGACAGTCGTGATGATCGTGCTACCACCCGGAGCCCCCACCACTAGACGCAATTGACCATTTTCGGTGACGATTGTCGGGGTCATGCTCGAAAGCGGCGTTTTGCGTGGCGCGATCGCATTCGCCTCCCGTCCCACCAACCCAAAAGCATTCGGGACACCCGGCGCGATCGCGAAATCATCCATTTCGTTATTCAACACAATGCCCGTTCCCGGCGTGACAATGCCCGCCCCAAATCCCAGATTCACCGTAAACGTCAGGCTGACGGCATTGCCAGCCCCATCCACCACACTCAAATGGCTGGTGTCATGCGATTCTTTCACCCGCTTCAACTGTTCGACCTGGTTGGGATCAACTAACGGCACCGTGGTGGAAGGACGCGCCCGTTGCGGATCAATTTCAGTCCGCCGTAAATCGGCATAAGCCGGACTGATCAAAGTCTGGACAGGCACCTTGACGAAATCAGGATCACCCAGATACTCAGCGCGATCGCGGTAAGCAATCCGCATCGTTTCAATTAAGAAATGCAGCGCATCGGGATGATGCCAACCCAGCGCTTTCAAGTCCACAGGACTGAGCAGATTCAGCATTTGCAGTAAATGCACCCCTCCCGATGACGGGGGCGGCATCGAACAAACCTGATAGATCCGGAATACCCCACACACCGGATCGCGCCAAATGGGACGATATTGCTGCAAATCCGCCAGCGTGATCAAGCCTTGATTCGTCGCCATGGCCCGCGCGATCGCCTGCCCAATGCTACCCGTGTAAAAATTTTGGGGATTGGCCGCGATCGCCGTCAGGGTTTTCGCCAAATCCGACTGGATGAGGCGATCGCCCACCGCTAACGGTTTGCCATTGCGGGTGAAAATTTGGCGAGCCGCAGGATTTTGTTGCAGCTTTTGTTGGCGCGCGATCGCCCCAGCGACCGCTGGACTGACCTGAAACCCATCCGCTGCCAACCGAATTGCCGGCGCAACAACCATTTTCCAGGGGAGTTTGCCATAGCGCTGATGCACCGCTGCCAATCCAGCCACCGTTCCCGGCACCGCCACTGCCAAATAGCCATCGGTACTGGCTTGAGGCCGTACCTTGCCCTGTGCATCCAGATACATGGTGGCCGTTGCCTTTAAAGGGGCACGCTCCCGAAAGTCGAGCGCTTTGATCGTCCCCGTTTTACCATCCCGCAACAGCAAAAACCCCCCGCCGCCGATGCCAGCAGACTGCGGTTCTGTCACCGAAATGGCAAACGTCGTCGCCACGGCAGCATCCACAGCATTGCCCCCCTGTTGCAACATCGCTAATCCAGCCGCACTCGCCAACGGATCAGCAGAAACCACCATGCCCCGCTGCCCCCAGTCCTGCTGTGCCATGACAGACTGTGGCACGAACCAAAGCGCGATCGCCCACCCAACTCGCATCCCCAAAACCCGCACCGCATCCTCTCCAAATAGTCTGTTCTTACCCTACAAGATGGCAGGCTAACCGGGGTGGATTTAGCGCGATCGCATTGCGTCATCCATCGCCGAGTTGACTAATGGGCGATGGGGTATGGTACAGTGCATGGGTACTATGGGGTGATGGGTAATGGGTAATGGGTGATGGGTAATAGGTAATAGGTAATGGGTAATGGGTGATGGGTGATGGGTAAGGGATCGCTCTTTAGGATGCTGTTGGCGTGAGCGTAATGCATTGTTGTCAGGGAATTGGCAGCAAAGGAAAGGTCAGATGGCAACTTCGGAATTTTGCGAAACGGTTTTGCATTATCTCAATCAAGTGACACCGATCGCGGTGCGGTCTTGCTTCGATCGCTGCGAACTCTATTGCGATCGCGTGTTGTTTGGCCTGATTGTGGATGACACCCTGTATTTCAAGCTGGATGACCGGAGCCGCAAAGAGTTAGCCAAGGCTGGTGGGCAACTGAGTGACAACGATGCGGCAACTGGACAACTGAACTATGCGCCCATTACTGCCGAGATTTTGACTGATCCGGTGCAACTAACCTTGTGGTTAGAAAAAGCCGTAGCAACCGGGAAGCGATCGCAGCGGCAACAAAAACGCGATCGCACAGCCTGGAAAAAACGCCGCCCCTTGGCTCCAGAGTGGTAATTTTACGTGTGGGGATGGTGCAGCGGTCTGAGTAACCAGAAGGCGATCGCCATCCCCGCGACACCCGCCATGATCAGAAATAGACAGGCTTGAATGACAAAAATATCAAGCGAGTCAATTAACAATCCCGGTCGCGTGACCGCAATCCCGGCAGGAATCGTTAGGGTCTTGATTAACAGGGCGGTGACGATGGTTTGCGATGCGATTAAGGTGAGAATGAGGCCAACTAAATTGATCGTCATCCCGCGTTCCAGGCTGTGAGCAACTTGGGCACGGCTAGGATACTGACCCGGATCGGCTTGATTTAAGTGTTTGGCAATCCCACTCTAATGCCACGTCCAATAGATACTGTAGGCTAAGACTGCCACTGCACCAACGGTAAGCAGGAACCGAAATCATGATCCAAAGCTGATATTGAAACCAGGATTGGCGATCGCAAAGAGTAAGATGATGACGCTGGTCACTACTAATACGAGTTGCACCCAAAACGCGATCGCGCCACCCATTCGCAAGCCGTTTGCAACTCGTTGGCGGATACCAGATGCAGGATGAGAATCAACCATAATTTTTCAGGTAAAGCTGGCAACTGACCAGCTAGGAAAATCTATCCGAGTTTAGGCCAAAACATCAGGATTGGTATAAGGATCAACATTCGGATCGGCAAATGGCTCCGGCTCTGGGTTGGTATAGGGCGCTAAATTCGGATCGGCATCCGGTGCGGGATGGGGATTGGTATAAGGGGCAACATTGGGATCGGCTAAAGGGGTAGAGTTCGGATTGGTGTAAGGTGCCGTATTCGGATCAGAAGTTGGCTCTGGGTCAGTGGCGAGCTGCAAACCAGTCAATTGAGTCTGAGTCATGGATCGAAGGTCCTAAGGATTCCAACAACAAACACGATTAGTTTACTGACAAGGATACAGTCCCAAAACGACCGAGAAGCTGATTTCTTAAGACTCTGCGCCAAAATCTGTCTGCAACTTGGCTTCTTGGTCGTCAGATAGATTCGATTGAATTAATTCGCCTCTTTCTTCCGGTTTAAATGCGGCTTCAATCTGATCAATCTTCACCTGACTCATCATCAAAAATAAAGCCGAGGTGCCTTCAGTCACTTTGCTTTGAACACTTTTGATCAGGGCATTGGCATTCCTGCCGCCGAACGCCCCCTTACAAAAGGGGGATCAAGGGGACTCGACCTGCTGACTAAGGCTCTGCAACCTTAAATCCCCACTTTACCAGTCGAGATTAAGGAGTTTTTTCTTGCAATTCAGATTGCTTCGCTGTACTATCAGCCATATAAATAAAACGGTATTCCTACTGTTTTGCCGTAGATTAGGAAGGAGAGTATGGCATGAATCGCTGGCAGTCACTACTGAGTCAAGGGGAACGCTACGTTGCAGCCCTCACTAACCGACTCAGATTGAATTCGTTGAAAGGGTTGGTTTCGCTATTTGTGATGGGCGTAGCGCTGAGTGTGACGGTGGCTGCTTGCTCCGGTAATAATCCGACGACCGAGGCTAATCCAGCCGGGGGAGCGAGTCCAGCCAGTGCTCAAAAACAGGATGTGGAATTGACATTAGTTGGCTATGCGGTGCCGAAAGCGGCCCATGATGCCATCATTCCCAAGTTTCAGGAGAAGTGGAAGGCCGAAAAGGGGCAGAACGTCACCTTCAAGCAAAGTTATGGTGGCTCTGGATCGCAAACCCGCGCCATTATTGATGGGCTAGAGGCGGATGTGGTGCATCTGGCGATCGGGGCGGATGTCAACAAATTGGTCAAAGCGGGATTTGTCAGTGACGACTGGACCAAGCGCGTGCCCAACAACGGGATTGTGGGTGAAACGGTGGCGGCCATCATCACGCGAGAAGGTAATCCCAAAAACATTAAAACCTTTGCCGATTTGACGAAACCCGATGTGAAATGGGTGACCGCCGACCCTAAAACCTCTGGGGGCGCTCGTTGGAACTATTTTGCGCTGTGGAATTACGCCAAAAAACAAGGCAATGACGATGCCAAAGCGCTGGAGTTTGTCACGAGTGCTTACAAGAATGTCGCGGTGCTGGCAAAAGATGCGCGGGAATCGACCGATGCGTTTGCGAAGCAGGGACAGGGCGATGCGCTGGTGAACTATGAGAACGAAGTCATTCTCGCTCGCCAAAAAGGGCAAAAGCTGGATTATGTGATTCCCGATATCAACATTTCTATCGATACGCCCACCACCATCATTGACAAAAATGTGGATAAACACGGCACCCGCGAAGTCGCTCAAGCGTTTGTCGAGTATCTGTTTACCCCCGAAGCTCAGCGCGAATTTGCCAAAGTGGGCTTCCGTCCGCTGGGTGATTTAGGCAAAGAGAAAGAGTTTGTGAGTCAGTTCCCAGCCGTGAAGCAATTGGGTCGGATTGATGACTTTGGGGGTTGGCAACAAGCGCAAAAAGCCTTCGAAGATGGCGGGCAGTTTGACCAGATTCGGACTCAAATTGCGCGATCGTAATCGAATCCGGTAAATCGGTCATGGGTGATGCCATGTCACCATCCATGACCCATCAATGCTCATCCGCTGCCCATCAATTTATGACGACTCAAAGTCTTACTCGACCGACTTCAGACTCACTCTGGAAAGTCTTCTGGCATTCAATCATGCACATGCCCTGGACTTGGCGAATCATGTTGGGGTATCTGGCGTTCATGCTGTTACTCCCCACCGCTGCGATGTTAACCAAATCGTTAACCATCGGCCCTGCTGAGTTTTGGTACATTGCCACCAGCCCGATCGCCCTTTCCACCTATGATGTCACCTTCACCACGTCATTAGTCGCCGCCCTGATCGATGGCGTGTTTGGGGTCTTGCTGGCCTGGGTGCTGGTGCGCTACGCCTTCCCCTGCCGCCAGCTGATTGATGCCTCCATCGATCTCCCCTTTGCCCTCCCAACAGCGGTGGCAGGGTTAACCTTAGCCACGGTTTACAGCGAAAACGGCTGGATTGGCTCCCTGCTAGCGCCCTTCGGCATCAAGGTGGCCTTCACCCGCTTGGGGGTGGGGATTGCCATGATGTTCATCTCCCTGCCCTTTGTCGTGCGGACGGTGCAGCCTGTATTGATGCAAATGGAGCGAGAAACCGAAGAAGTCGCCTGGTCGCTGGGGGCTTCGGCGTGGCAAACATTTTGGCGGGTGTTGCTACCACCGCTGTTGCCAGCCATCCTGACGGGAATTGCCCTGGGCTTCTCGCGGGCGGTGGGGGAATTTGGCTCCACGGTGATCATTTCATCCAACACGCCCTTCAAAGATCTGATTGCGCCCGTCCTCATCTTCCAACGCCTGGAACAGTATGACTATGCCGGAGCCACGGTCATTGGCATGGTGCTCCTGATCATTTCGTTATTAATGTTGTTGGTGATTAATTTCATTCAAGCCTGGGGGAAACGGTATGACTGACCCATTCATGGATGCGGTGTCGCCCGTGGCATCATCGCCCCGCCGCCCCGCCACCACTCCACTCAATTGGGTGCCGGGAGTTTTAATTGGCATTTCGCTGCTGTTCCTGGCACTGGTGCTTTATATCCCGGCGATCAACGTGTTTTATCAAGCTTTTAGCAAAGGGTTCGGTCCCTTTCTGCAAAACTTGAGCAAACCCGATTTTCAAGCGGCAGTGCGGATGACGCTGATTCTCGCCGCGATCGCCGTTCCGCTCAACACCATTTTTGGGCTGTGTACCGCGATCGCCCTTGCCAACAAGCGCTTTCGCGGTCGTACATTACTGCTGAGTATTGTCGATCTCCCCTTTGCCATTTCCCCCGTCGTCGCGGGCCTCATGATCATGCTGCTCTATGGGCGGCAGGGGTGGTTTGGGCAATGGCTGATGGATCACGGTCTCAATATCGTGTTTGCCTTGCCGGGGATGGTGCTGGCGACGGCCTTTGTCAGTATGCCCTTCGTGGCGCGGGAAGTGATTCCGGTGCTGGAAGAGGAAGGACTGGATCAGGAAGAAGCCGCTTACACCCTGGGCGCGACTCCCTGGCAAACGTTCTGGCGCGTGACTGTGCCAAATATTCGCTGGGGGCTGTTGTACGGCGTGCTACTCACGAATGCGCGGGCAATGGGCGAATTTGGCGCAGTTTCGGTCGTCTCTGGCAACATTGCGGGCAAAACTCAAAGCTTGCCGCTGTTTGTCGAAGAGGCTTACAAAAACTACGATACGGAAGCGGCCTATGCGGCGGCAGTGTTACTAGCACTACTGGCAGTCGTGACGCTGGTGCTAAAAGAGATTTTGGAACGACGAACGGGTGGACAGTTGAAGAAGACACATTAGCGATGAAAATTACCATGACTGAGCACACGAGATTTACTCAACGCCGCGTGCGGTTACGCATTCCCAAACAATTGCATCAAGAACCAGTCATCTCACAATTGATCTCCAAGTATCAAGTGACGGTCAACATTATGGCGGCAGTGCTGGGAGCCAATGCCAATGGGGATGGCTGGTTTGATCTGGAATTGCGCGGGACGCATGAACAGGTGGAACAGGCGTTTACCTATATCAACGATTTAGGCTTAGAAATTTGGCGTGATACCGATCAAGATGGCTGGTGAACTTGAGACGCTACAGTGAATTACCGTAGCGCCTGCAATGGCTAAACTGGCGAATGGGTTCGGGTGGAGTGCTGCCTCTAACCTATTTGGGTGCAGTGCCGCCTACCAGCAGACGTTAAGTTAGGGCATCGTCGTGCCATCGTCCAACCAGGTAAAAGTCTGCACCACGCCCGTTTCAATCCGCCCCACGCCGTTCTGTTCAACGGGCAGCGAAGTGCGTTAGGAAAACTGCTACTGAACGAGTGGCTTGCGGCGCACTTGAGTGGGCGACAGGCTGGGTATCTTGAAATACTGTTTGTTGATAAGGTAACCGTAGTATATACGGTATCGAGAGTGGGTAGACCGAATTCAACGGCGATCGCGGCAGATTGGGTAGGGGCAAATGACCATCACTGGCTTCAACTGAGCCGGAACTTAGGCTATGAACGCTCAGTCAAATCCCGGCACCATCTAAGAATTCTTTAGTCAGGCGATCGCGCTCACTGGCAGACAGGGGTGACCTCTAAAACTTTCACGCGTTCAAACAGCGATCGAATGACTTCACATCTAAGAGTTCTATCAAAAGAAGGATGTCTTTGGCGTTCTCTAATGCTTCAATGTTTGTCATATTAGGAATTGAGATAGCGCAGCATAAAGTTCAAAACAAACTAGGAACTAGAGAAATATCTGCGAAAACGGCAAATCAACTAATCGCTTGTTATACTCGTTTACATACGGAAATAAATAAGAATTGAGTTTATTCTTATCGAAAGATTCGTAATTTTCACCCTCAGTTAATAATGGGAGATAAACTATGGATCAATCACTGAATCAGTCAATGGATCAATCCACGGAACTGTCACTCGATCAAGAATTTGGACTCAGAATTTTTGCTGATCAAGTTCAGCAGATGTCACGGGAACAAGCCCAATCTTTGCTCATTGAGCAGCATCGGTTGATGTTAGTCCAAAAAATGATGTATCAAGAATTGCTTAAGCATGAATGGAAGTTAGGGGTAGATTTCGTAACTTATTAAGTTACTCATCTCCGTAACCATCTAGTTAAACACGCGATCGCGCCAACCCCATCTACAGCATCGACTCGTCAGTCTATTATCCCGGATAAGCATACACAGGATTTTTATGATTTTCAGATCGCAGATACAGACAGACGATCAAACCAATCGAGTCAGCTTTAACTTAGTTCATTCCCAAGTTTTCATTTGGTGCAAAAATGCCCTGTTGATTGGTTTTTTGATCAGTTGCACCTGGTTGCCTGCCCTGCCTATGTCCGCAGCTATGGCAATGCCTGACCTAACCACCCTGTCCGTAGCCATCACCCCACGATCGCCAGCAGCAAGTGACAATGATCGCGATCGCGTACAGGCGCTGGCAACTTGTTTACCCAAACAACTGAGCCAGGCGAGTTGGCAACGGGCATGGGACGAAATGGGTAATGATCAAGTCCAACGCATTTTCAATCTAAAGCCCTATCCTAAACTAAGCCAAGCTGAGATCGAGTTGAATGCCTGTATGAGTCGGCAAGGCTTCCCTGACTAGCGATCGCGATATCATTCCCATTCGGCCATTTCTAGAAAATTTCCAATCCAAAAACTGTAGGAGTTTGGTCACGGTCTTAGCGATGCTCTAAAAGTTATCTGCCGGATGCCAAACCCATTCAGGGGTATTATCTTTTTCAAAAATCTCATTAGTTTGGCATCACGAACCAGAGTTGCCAAACTATATTTATTTGTGCATAACCTTAAAGTCCCTTGTAATTTCAGATTGGTTGCGTGGGATGTGTTAGACAAAGTCGTAATGCATCATCATCATCGCTGTAGCACGATCTGCGATCGCGACTAAAATTCTGCTGTGATGCGTTAAGCTGTCGCTCACAGCACCCCACAGTAATACTATTTTTTAGGTTGAACGAACGCATCTAATTAGGGTATCTTCATTAAACAGAAATAAAATCAGACTTAAGTAAGATAGTGATTAAATTAAATAAAAATAACTTTAAAATCTATTTCAGACTCAAATTAGAATTAAAAGTGTTACAGTAAATACAGTTAGTCATCAGTCATCTCAGGATGACGCTTCTAATCAATCAATTTACTAGGTGAGAAACATGGCTGACATTATTGATACTGCGGTTAATGCAGGTTCCTTTACAACTTTAGTTGCTGCCATTAAAGCGGCAAATTTGGTGGATACGCTCAAAGGCAAAGGGCCGTTTACCGTCTTCGCCCCCACGGATGAAGCGTTTGCTAAATTGCCAGCAGGCACCGTTGATGGCCTCCTGAAGGACATCCCCCAACTGACGAAAATCCTGACTTATCATGTCGTCCCTGGTAAGGTCATGGCCGCAGATGTGACCAAGCTGAAATCGGCGAAAACGGTAGAAGGATCAGAAGTTGCGATCGATGCTTCTAAAGGCGTGAAAGTGAATGAGTCGAGTGTGACCACTGCCGATGTCGCGGCCGACAATGGTGTCATCCACATCATCGATACCGTCCTCATGCCCGCATAAATTGAGGCTCAGGAGTTGCCCTTGTCGCCGCTCCTAGTCATTGGTCATTGTGTTGGTAGCCAAACTGTCTAGGGTAATAACGCCCTCTTGTCCAGTCCCATGCCCTATAGCAACTTCGCTTAGGATGTGTCGGCTGGATTTGCTGATTGTAGAATATCCACTCTGGTCAGGGCATTGGCTCCAAACCCAGCAGCAATAGTCAGTCTGACTTAAGATTCGCCAATCAGAATAAAGCCTGCCCAATCGTAAGGGCTGGGGTACTTTTGTAAGGTGATCAGCATCGCCTGGCGTAATGCCTGAGCTTTGTCGGGCTGCTTCAGCAGTTGCCGATAGAATTCGATCATCAGCGCTGAGGTGGATGCATCGGGCACTTGCCAGAGCGAGACCACCACACTGGGAGTACCCGCCGCAATCAGCGATCGCGACAGGCCCACGACCCCATCTCCCGTAATTTTGCCTTGTCCAGTGTGGCAAGCACTGAGTACCACTAGATCTGCTTTCAGGTTCAGGGTCAGCAGTTCGGCAGCAGTGAGAAAGCCACGATCGCTCACGGTAGGGGCCAGCGCGATCGTGCCGGGAATCCCCGTTTTCGGGTCATCGTCTAACAAACCATGTGTCGCCAAATGCACTAACCGAGCCTGCTGCAATTGTTCTAAAACGAAGGCTTTGGTGGCAGTGTTGCCAGTGATTGCTTGCGTTTTAATTAAATTCGCGATCGCTTTGGCCTCAGCTTCAGCACCCGGTAAGGGGCTGAGGGGTTCGGGCGGTTGGCCGTTCTCACGCTGTCGGCTGGGCATGGTGGGATTGCCGACGACTAAAGCCGGGGAAAACTGCGTCGTGCCGCCTGCCAGTATCGTTTGCCACTTCTGTTTGGCCTGTCGGGTGAGATCTAATACTTGAATCGACGGGGAAACGACGACCGTATGCCGCTCAATCAAGTAGGAACCATCCATCGCTTGCAAGGCGGCAAAAGGGACGAGGAACAGCGATCCCTGCGGAATGAACACCACTTTGGCTGTGGGCAGAGTTGGAAGTAAGTCGGCGATCGGGTGAATCAGCAGTTGATGTAACGCCTGCATCCGAGATTTACTCAAGCCCCGATTGCGACGCTCCAAGGAGAACCTTCCGTCGTTGACCAACGCGGCTAATTTTTTTTCATTCCCTGCTGAATTGGTAAGCTGCACTTGGCGAAAAGCGATTTGTCCGGAGGGTTGAATTACCCAGATGGCGATTTGAGCCTCTGGGTGCTGACCCCGGTTCTGAATGTCGAGGGCATCATCCAGAATGGAATACTGCACCAGGGTGGCCTTTTGCTGCTTGGCAACCTGCCGAATTTGAGCCAGTGTGGGGAGGGGCAACTGAGCCGATTGGTGACCCGGAATGTTTTTGGCGACGAGTTCGGCAAAGGTGCGGGCGCGTCCCTGTTCCGCCACTTCGAGGGCAGCTTCGAAGCGCTTCTGAGCAATCAGCGTCCGTTGCAAAGTCAGGTAGGCGAGATTGGTGATTTCCATATCCGCCAGCGCAATCTTCAGGGCATCATTCTGCCCCATCCGGGTGCGGAGGGATTCTCGACTAGCGATCGCCTGCCGCAACCAGGTTTCTGACTCTTTGAAGTTCTGCTGCCGATACTGGATCAGTCCCAGGTTCGTGAGGGCATAGCTGGTGGCGGTGTCATCTCCCACCTGGCGGGTCAGTCCCAAGCCTTTTTGGTAAGCCGCGATCGCCTGTGGATACCGATTTTGGTTCCGATACACACTGCCCAACGCCAGCAATATCCGCCCTTCAGCCCCTGGATGATTGAGCGATCGCATCAGGGTTAAACTTTGCTCATAAGCGCGAATGGCCTGAGGATAATTGCCCTGATTCCGGTAAGCGCCGCCCAAATTCGCTAACACAGCGGCGGTGCCCCAGCGATCGCCCCCTTGCTGCATCAAGGTTGCCGCCTGCTGTAAATACGCCAATCCTTTAGGCGCATCGCCCTGCGCCGAGTAAGTCAGACCGAGTAAGCTCAAAGCCCAGGATTGCCCCTCCACATCTTGCCCCTGTTGCGCCAGTTGCAGTTGTTGGGTTTGGAAGGCGATCGCCTGTTCATAGTTGCCTAAATTATAGTGAGCTAAGCCGAGTCCATTTAAACTCCGAATTTGATGCTTCAAGTGATTCAAACGCTTGGCTAAGTCATAGCCTTTTTGATGAAATTCGATCGCTTTGGCATAGTTTCCCTGCGCTTCGTAGACTCGCCCGGATTCATTCAAGGCGACGGTTTCCAGATCGCGATCCTGAGCCGTCCGCGCCGCTGTCAAACTCTGACTAAAACTGGCGATCGCTTTGGCATACTCACCCTGAATCCGATAAGCGCCGCCTAGTTTTTGATAGACCCAGGCTCCCTCCAATGCCCACCCCTGTTGCTGCGCGAGTGCAATCCCCGGTTCTAATACCGCGATCGCCTCCTGGACACGACCCAATTCGGTATAGGCATTCCCTAAATTGATGCGACTGCGAACTTCGCTACGGGCATCATTCAACTGCCGCGCCAGGAGAATACTCTGCTCCTGGTAAGCAATCACCTGCGGGAAATTGCGCTGCTGGGCGTAAGCATGCGCTAAAAAATTGAGTGCCGTTAACGCTCCCATCGCCGATTGACTTTTACGGGCCAGTTGCAACCCGGTTTCATAGGCCGCGATCGCTTTCACACCATCCGGCTGCATCTCATACGCCTGCCCTAAATTGAGCCACGCTTTCACGACCAGTGAATCATCCTGACTGAGTTTGGCAACTTCCAACCCTTGCTGCTGATACGCGATCGCTTTCTCCCCATTGCGCAGAGAACCGTAAATCACGCCTAAACCACTTAAGACCGTCGCTTCCGCCTTGCGATCGCCCAATTCCCGATACAGAGTTAACGCTTTCTGACAGGACTGTTCTGCGATCGTGAATTGTCCCGCCGTCCATT
>JAIXVO010000655.1 GCA_027482985.1 Cyanobacteriota bacterium | reverse complement strand
TCGCAACAGTCTTTTATTCTTCCAAGTTAGGTCAATTCATGCTGCAATCCTGGATGGTCATTGGTGCGGTTACTTTTGGGGTCGCGTTCCTCAGTAGTGTGTTTCGACCGCGTGACGTGAAATGGTTTGCTCGCCTGCGTCGCCCCCAATGGCTCAAAGTGGAACCGCTGATTCCGATTATCTGGATTGTGGTATTTATTTGTGGTGCCTGGTCAGCCTATATTGTCTGGGAAGCCACCCAGAACTGGTGGTTAATGGCATTTTATCTGCTGGTGGAAGTGACCATTGTCGCGTTCTCTCCCGTCACGCTTTGGACTCACAGCCTCAAAACAGGCGCGATTATCGGCGGCATTGGTTCGATTTTAGGCTTGTTCCTGACCCTGACAGTTCTCCCGATTTCAGGATGGGCGGCTTTGTTACTTGTGCCCTACTTGGTCTGGAGTCCGATTGGCACTTATGTCACCTGGGTCATGCACAAACTGAATCAGGACAAAGTGAGCGATCCCGATCGCCGCCATTAATGGTGGGCGGGCAAGGTGCCCACCCGACGGGGAATTTAATTGGTGGCGCTTAATAGACTTGCGGGACAAAGAATTGTTCGTTGAAGGGAGGCCGCACGTACTTGTGGGAGGCGGCTTTGCGGGGCGGCAGTTCCAAGGCATCGGGGGTGATGTCCTGGTAAGGAATTTTGCTCAACAGATGGCGGAACAGGTTGAGGCGCGATCTCCTTTTATCATCGGCTTCCACCGTAAACCAGGGCGCTTCGGGAATATTGGTGTGGGCAAACATGGCATCTTTCGCCATCGAAAATTCTTCCCAGCGATCGCGCGATTCCAGATCCATCGGACTCAGTTTCCACCGTTTCGCCGGATCTTTCACCCGCTCCTGGAACCTTTTTTCCTGTTCTGCATCGCTGACGGAAAACCAGTATTTCAGCAGAATAATGCCCGATCGCACCAGCATCCGTTCAAACTCAGGACAGGACTGCATAAATTCGGTGTATTCTGCATCGGTGCAAAAGCCCATCACCCGTTCCACCCCGGCGCGGTTATACCAACTGCGATCGAACAACACAATCTCACCCGCCGCGGGTAAATGCGCCACATATCGCTGAAAATACCATTGCGTCTTTTCCACATCCGACGGCTTACTTAGCGCCACCACGCGACAACCACGGGGATTAAGGGATTCCACAATGCGCTTAATCGAGCCGCCTTTGCCGGCGGCATCCCGACCTTCAAAAATAATCGCGACTCGCAACCCCTGATGCTTCACCCAATATTGCAACTTCACCAATTCAGTTTGCAATCGACACAGTTCCGCCTCATAAAAAGTCTTGGATAGTTTCTTTTGCTTGACTTCCGATCCTTCTAAATCCAAGGCTTCACCATAACTTGATGGAGTCTCAATTACAGTCGTTGTCAACTCCGCTAAGGTTTTCTGCTTCGATTTCTTTTTCTCTTTCTTCTTGAGTTTCTTGCCAGGCTTCTCTGGTTCTAGCGATCGCGATTCAGCATTCGAGTTCAGCTCATAACTCAGATCGGTTGACATACTCGCCTCCGGTTTAGAAGAATCTCTCAGCATATCGCCAGAACTTCCCGCACCCCGATTTTTTCCGTAAGAGTTAATTTTTGAGCGGGGCGATCGCTCAAAGCTGGGTGTTCTGACCTCGACATCACGATCAATCTAGCTCCCCTTCTAAACCGAGCAGAGTCAGGTATCAATTCATTGCGATCATGCAAATTGTCGGTTAGATTTCACGTTGTTCCACCCAACCCAGCGATCGTTGGTGTTGGGTGGAACAGCCCTAACCCACCCTCAGCAAGCATCAGAATTTTGAGGGTTTTGTCACTCCCTCAGAATCGAAATCACCCGATCAGATGAGTTGCTGATTTTGGTAGGGAGCTAAGATAAACCCAGATTAAATATAACAATCGTTCGATATAAATAATTAGCCTTGCGATGCGGAATGGGTTTAGTCCGCGTTGGAGTGACTTCCAAACTTGCTAGTTGTTTTAGCCTGATTGCTTCTCAACCTGAAGGAGAAATCGATGCCAGACACCATCCTCAACCCCGTTGCACCGCCACAAGTCACGCAGCAATTGTCAGAGAACGTGATTTTGACGACAGTAGATGATTTGTATAGTTGGGCGCAAATGTCGAGCGTGTATCCGCTCATGTTTGGCACCGCCTGTTGCTTCATCGAGTTTAGTGCCATGATCGGGTCGCGCTTTGACCTGGAACGATTTGGCATCTTTCCCCGGATGTCACCCCGTCAGGCCGATCTGATGATTACCGCTGGTACCATCACGATGAAATATGCGCCGGCATTGGTGCGGTTGTATGAACAAATGCCCGAACCTAAATATGTGATTGCGATGGGCGCTTGCACCATTACGGGCGGAATGTATAGTGTCGATTCGCCCAGTGCCGTCCGAGGGGTTGATAAACTAATTCCGGTAGATGTCTATTTACCAGGTTGCCCACCCCGACCCGAAGCCATTTTAGATGCCATCATCAAGTTACGCAAAAAGATTGGGACTGAGAGTTTGCAGACCCGCCAACAGACAGAGCAAACCCACCGCTATTACAGCCGTCCCCATGCCATGCAAGTAGTCCCTGAAATTCATGATGGGCAGTATTTACAAACTGCCAATCGGCAGGCTCCACCCCCTGAAATTGCTACGACAACAGGACTATCGCTAGGCGATATGACAGTCACTCAATTGAATCAAAATGAGGTGTGATAATGAGTATTGATTTAGTGCAAGATGTAGTAAAAGTGGAGCGATCGCAGCTTCCCGCGATCGTTGAAGTGCTGACCCAAGCCTTCAACCAAGATCCCATTATGCAATATTTTTATTCCCCCCAGGAAGCTACTCGATTAAACCAATTGCGTTGGCTAAGTCAGCTTATTGTTGAGTATTGCCGTCCCTACGAGCAAATGTATACAACTGTCCATGAGCTAAAAGGGAGTGCCATTTGGTTACCCCCGGCTGGTTTTCCGATGGATCTGCTGCGCTTAATCCGGTTAGGGTTTTATCAATTTCCGTTCAAAGTCCAATGGCCGCGCATTGGTGATTTTCTCAAAATTTTTAATCAGATGGAACATTATCATCTGGAGGATATGCCTGAGCCTCACTGGTACTTGTTCATGCTGGGTGTAGCTCCTGCTTACCAAGGTCAGGGTATCGGCAGTGACTTGATCAAACCTGTATTGCTCCAGGCTGATCGCGAGGGTCTGCCCTGCTATCTGGAAACCTCCACCGATCGCGGCGTTAAGTTCTACCAAAAACACGGCTTTACCATCCTGCGAACGGATCAACTATCCGCCGCTGCCCCCACTTACTGGACGATGAAGCGTGCCCCCCAAATCGGGCTCCATTAAATGGCGATCGCCCGCGTCCCTTCTAGTTGTAGGGGTTAGCTCGAAAGTCCTTATAAAAGTCTGGGGAAGTTGCTCACGGTGCCAGACTGTGAGGGTAGTGGACCGTGGTTTTACTAAGTGCTACGGTTTTGTTGAGTTGCCCGATCGCCCATTGCCAACCAAACCGAGGCCAAAATCCTACCGAAAATAGATCAGGAGGTTGAGACCGGGAATGGTGCGGGAGAGTGTCCAGAGAAACAGGGCAATGTAGAGGATGCCGAGACTCCACTGATACCAGACCAACGCGGTGATCAGACCGGGCAGGTGTTGATCGCGCAGGCGAATGTCGTTGAAGCCGAATTTCAGGAGGTTATTGAAACTGAAGTCGAAATAGTTGAGCCAGTTCCAGCGGCGATCCCAGACGATGGGCAGGTAGCGTTCGCGGAACATCTCATGGCTGGGAATCACGGGCAGGCGATTGATCAGAATGCGGAACTGGCGCAGGGAGCCTTCTTCGGTGAAATAGCTGGTGTCCATTAAGTCGTGGTAGCGACCCTGGAGATAGAGCGCCAGCAGGAGGGCGATCGACACGGGCACAATAATCACCGCCACCGTGGTCAGGGTTTGCAGCGGGTAGTCCGAGTTGCGAAAGATGGAACTGAAACCCGCTAGCGTCAGGACACTGTAGCCACTCATGACCCAAATCGTTTCTGAAGTGGGGGGCAGGATGGGGACGGGAGCTAGTCTGCGCCAGCGATCGACCAGCCAGAACACCACGCCAAAGTAAGCCCCGGCGACTAATCCCACGCCAAAAATCAGCCAGTTATTGGTGCCGTAGCGACTCAGCAGGATTAAGGTGTCCACGCCCAAACAAGAGAGTCCCGTCGAGATGCGATTCCAGACTTCGCGACTGGGGGAGGTGGGGTCGCTGGCAATGATGCGATCGCGGACGTTAATAAAGGTCGCCAGATCCACTGTGCCTAGCGACAACAGTTCGGTGGGATTGCGAAAGGGGCTTTGCGTCCGGCGTTGGGTGATTTGCAGGGCTTGTTCTGGGGTGAATCCTAAGCGGGTGAGTTGCGCCATCGTTGCCGTATTCAGGTTGATGCCAAATACTTGTTGCCGCAATTCCCGCAGGCGGAGTTGTTCGCGGGTGTAATCGAGTTGATTGGCATCGGGAATTTGTTCCAGTTTGCGAAAATTCCGCACCAATTCCCGCAGCAAATTCTCATTGCCCTGCAACGTGGGGACAGAGATATATCTACCAATCTGCCCCGGATTCCCGACAATTTTGGCCTGGTCAGAATCAAATCGCAGTCCCGGCACATTCAGGTACGCGCCTGAGGCAAAGCTGGCGTAACCAAATTCGGCGCGATCGAGAATTGCCGCCCCGCGTAAATTGACGGACTTATTGAACCGCACTTCGCGAAACAGTGCCGCCTTCGCAAACACTGCATCCGCCAGAAACAAGGAGGCACTAAAGGTACTGCGATTGAAGTTGGCCTGATCCTGCCAGCGAGTTTGGGCAAAGTCCGCATTCCCCTGCCACTGAATCCGGGAGAAGTTGGCCGATCGCTGAAATTCTGCCCGATTGAAGTTCGCGGTCGTCTGAAACTCACTACTCTGAAAATTCACCTCGCGCTGAAACTGCGCCTGGTCGAATCCCACTTTGCCAAAGAAAATGCTGTTGCGGAACACGGCATCCTGCCGAAACCGAGAGCCGCTAAAACTGGCTACCTGACTGAAGCGGGTTTGCGACCAATCTGCCCCCTGGTTAAACTGGGTTCCCTGGGCTTCAATCCGGTTGAGAAAGAAGGTATTGGTGAAATCGGCTCCGCCCAAAAATTGCGTCTGGATCAGCTTCAGGGGTCCCCGAAAAGCAGTAATTTTCAACGCGGAATTTTGGCTATCGAGATTGGGGGTGGCGAGCAAGGACTTTGAGAGCTTACCCAATTGGGCGAGGCGGCGGCGATCTCGTTGGAGTTGTTCCTGTTCGGTGGGGGAGAAGATGGGCGAGAGGGCGGCACCATATAAAGGCGTGCGTAACCCCAACAAACTCATTTGAAAGTCGCCCTGAATTTGGGAATAGCTGAGATCTAAGCCGACCGGGGTGCCTCGTTTCTGAAGTTGCGCCTGGACTAAGGGATAAAACTGATCGCGAAAGGCTTGATTTTCCGATCGCAGATCAATCACCAGCCCATGTAAGTCGATCGTCGGTAAGCCGTCACTCTGGATGGGGGTACGCAAGCGCTCCTGCAAAATTTCCAGCGTCAGGGGTACTCGCTCCCGTTGCGCCAGATCCGCCAGCGCTGCCACCGGATATCCCAACAGGATGCCCCCCAGCAAATACAGTCCCCCCACCAGGCTGAGCCACCGTCGCCAGGGGAATCGCAGGCCGTGGCGCGATCGCGCATTCACCACACAACGCCTCACACAAAAGTCCACCCTCCACTCTACCTCTCTTCCTTCCGTCAGATGGGTTCTGCCCGCAGTTTCGTTATTGTGAGAGCGGCAAAATCTATTCCGGCGGACGAAATCCTGTGCAGCACGATCCCCTCTGGTTCCAAACGGCCATTATTTACGAAGTCCCCGTTCGCGCTTTTGCCGATAGTAACGCGGACGGGATTGGCGACTTTCCCGGCCTCACCGCCCAGTTGGACTACTTGCAGGAGTTGGGTATCACCGCCGTCTGGCTCTTGCCCTTCTTCCCCTCCCCCCTGCGCGACGACGGCTACGACATCGCCGACTATACCCAAGTCAATCCCATCTATGGCACTCTGGCAGAGTTTCAGGAATTTCTCGTCGCCGCCCACCAGCGGGAGATTCGCGTCATCATTGAGTTGATTGTGAATCACACCTCCGATCAACATCCCTGGTTTCAGCGCGCCCGGCGATCGCCCCCCGGCAGCCCCGAACGCGACTTTTACGTTTGGAGTAACACTGCCCAGAAATATCCAGAAGCCCGCATCATTTTTCAGGACTTTGAAACCTCCAACTGGACATGGGACCCCGTCGCGCAAGCCTATTTCTGGCACCGCTTCTATAGCCATCAGCCGGATCTCAACTACGACAATCCGGCTGTCCAGCAAGCAGTATTTGCAGTGTTGGATTTTTGGCTGGGCATGGGGGTGGATGGGTTGCGGATGGATGCGGTGCCCTATCTCTATGAACGGGAAGGCACCAACTGCGAAAACTTACCGGAAACCCACAAGTTTTTGCAGCAATTGCGTCGCCATGTCGATGAGCATTTTCCCAACCGCCTGCTGTTGGCGGAGGCGAACCAGTGGCCGGAAGATGCGGCGGCTTACTACGGCGATGGGAATGAGTGCCACATGAACTTTCACTTCCCGCTGATGCCCCGCCTGTTTATGGCGTTGCGGATGGAAGACACCTTCCCGATTACCGACATTTTGCAACAAACCCCAACCATTCCCGCCAACTGCCAGTGGGGGCTGTTTTTACGCAACCATGATGAGTTGACCCTGGAAATGGTGACAGATGAAGACCGGGATTATATGTATCGGGTCTATGCTCAAGATCCGGAGATGCGGGTGAATCTGGGGATTCGCCGCCGCCTCGCGCCCCTGTTGGGCAACGATCGCCGCCAGATTGAACTCCTTCATAGTTTGCTGTTGTCCTTACCCGGAACGCCCGTGTTGTATTACGGGGACGAGATTGGCATGGGGGATAACGTCTACGTGGGCGATCGCAATGGGGTGAGAACGCCGATGCAATGGAGCAGCGATCGCAATGCCGGATTCAGTCGCGCCAATCCCCAACGCCTTTACCTGCCGCTGATTGCCGATTCCGAATATCACTATGCCACGGTGAATGTCGAAACCCAACGCGCCAATCCCAACTCCCTGCTGAATGCGATGAAGCGGTTACTCGCCACCCGCAAACGCTTTACCGCTTTTGGGCAAGGTGACTTTCAACTCTTGTATCCCGAAAATCGCAAAGTAATCGCGTATATTCGCCGGGATGACAGCGCTCAAATTCTTGTGGTCGCCAATCTTTCGCGCTTTGTGCAAACTGTAGACCTGAATTTAGCCGAATTTGCTGGCTATACACCGATTGAAATTTTTGGGCGATCGCCGTTTCCACCCATCACCCCCGACCCCTACTTTCTCAGTTTGGGAGCCTATGCCTTCTACTGGTTCAGCCTGACCCCTGAACTAAGTACCGTTCCCAGACACCCCGCTGAGATCCCGACGATCGCCGTCAGTGCCTCGTTGCCAGCCCTCTCCCCCGATCAATGGCTGACTCACTCCGGCTTCAAGACTCAGTTAGCCGCAGTTCTCCCAACCTATCTAGCGAGATATCGCTGGTTTGCTAGTGGGCAGCGTTCGGTGCAAACGGCGCAGATCATGGAAGCGATCGCCCTGCCCCAGGCGGATCACCCCGTTTATCTCACCTGGCTCCAGGTGGAGTTCACCCAGGGCAACCCCCAAACCTACTTGTTGTATCTAAGTTATGCTGCCGATGCGGCATCCCTCAAGCCCGCGACTCCAGCGATCGTGGCCTATCTTCAGTCCAGCAAAAACCAGCAACCGGGGGTGATATTTGATGCCTTGCCTGCCGCCGACTTTGCTGATCCCAATCCAGACTTTTGTCAGACGATCCTCACCGCGATCGCGCACCACCAAACCTTCGCGGGGCAAGCTGGCAGCCTCAAAACCATTGCCACTGAGCGCTTTCATACCCTGGGAGGCAACTCTTCAGCCCTTCACCCCATCCCACTCAAAGGCGACCATCACAATACTTCCATCATCCTGGGTGCCACCACTGCCAACACGCCGCCCCAGTTCATGCTCAAACTGTTTCGCACTGCCGAAGTTGGTGTTAATCCAGATTTAGAAATCCGGCGGTTCTTAGATGCCACACAGCGGTTTACCCAGACAACTGCGATCGCGGGCTGGTTAGACTATCATTCAGCGTCCGGTCATCCGGTCACTATTGGAATTTTGCAAGAGTATGTGCCAGATGCCCGCAACACCTGGGATTACACTCTGGACAGTTTGCGAGATTTTCTAGAACACGTCGCCCTCGATCCTACTGACCAAGCTGAGGTACCCGTTCCCACTCAGCCTTTACTGGCCTTACAGTCGATGGAGATTCCAACTGTGGCGCGAGAAGCGATCGGGGCTTACTTGGTGAATGCTCAATTACTCGGCGATCGCACTGCCGAATTGCACATTGCTCTAGCCTCCGATCCGCTCCATCCCGATTTTGCCCCGGAACCCTTTACCTCGCTCTACCAGCGATCGCTCTATCAATACGCCCGCAATCTGGTGGGGCAAGTCTTTCTGCAACTCAAACAGCAGGTGAAAACATTGCCCCCGGATGCAGCCCAGTTAGGGCTGGCAGTGCTCGCCCAGCAGGATCATTATTTGACCCAATTTAGGTTAATTCTAGAACAAAAAATTACTGCCAAACGCACGCGCTACCACGGGGATTACCATCTGGGGCAAGTCCTTTATACCGGCAAAGACTTTTACCTCATTGATTTTGAAGGCGAATCCGCCAGACCCGTGAGCGAACGGCGGCTCAAGCGATCGCCCCTACGCGATGTCGCCAGTATGTTGCAATCCTTCCACTATGCCGCGCACTTCGCCCTCCAACAAGAAATAGAGAGTGGCATCATTCGGCCCGAACAACAGCTCCGCATCCAACGCTGGGTGGAACTTTGGGAAGCTTGGGTAAGTGCCGCTTTTCTGCGAGGGTATTTGTCTACTGCTCAGCAAGACGGCTTTCTCCCAGACACGCCAACAGAATTAGACCTGCTATTTAACCATTACCGATTGGAGAAGGCGATCGCGGATTTAGGGTACGCTCTCAACCACAAGACCGACACCCTGGCAATTTCCTTACAACGTGTGTGGCAGTTGCAGCATTAGAGCTAGCAAGGACTGATGGGAGGTAACTCTCGTTGTCATCAGCCTTGTGCTCAAGAAAAAAATTCCCATAAACAAAGCCCCCTGAACGTCTGGCCGTGTTTCGACTTCAGGGGGCTTTGTTATTCGATTCACTCCTCACACTTAAGATAATGCCTTAATTTGGGGAATAAAGCAACCCTGAGCAGCCAGATTCCAAACTGACCTTTTGCCGACACCAATTACCCCATTCTCGTCTAAGGCGAGGATGATCCAATTTATTGACCTCAAGCTAAGGCTTTTTGCGCCTTTGCTGCTGGTCTTTTAGTAAAACTCAACCCATCATCGCCCAGGTCAATCAGGATGGTGTCGCCTTCGATGAAAGCATTTTCCAGAATTTTGGTGGCGATCGGGTTTTGCAACTCGCGTTGAATAGCTCGCTTCAAAGGCCGCGCCCCATAAGTTGGATCGTAGCCAATCTCGGCGATGTGGTTGCGAGCGGCAGCGGTCATTTCCAAGCGAATCTTTTGATCGGCCAGGAGTGCTTGAATTTTTTCGATTTGCAGACCCACAATTTGGCTCAATTCGTCCCGACCGAGCGCATGGAAGATGATGATGTCATCGATGCGGTTCAGGAATTCGGGGCGGAAGTGTTTCCGCAGGGCGACCATAACGCGCTTCTGCATTTCGTCGTAGCGGGCATCATCACCGGAGACATCGAGAATGTGATCACTCCCAATGTTGCTGGTCATGACTAACACGGTATTGCGAAAGTCTACAGTGCGCCCTTGAGAATCGGTAATGCGACCATCGTCCAACACTTGCAGCAAAATGTTAAAGACATCCGGGTGGGCTTTTTCCACTTCATCAAACAGCACAACGGAATAGGGATGACGGCGCACCGCTTCTGAGAGTTGCCCACCTTCTTCGTAGCCGACATAGCCCGGAGGCGCGCCGACCAACCGCGCCACAGAGTGTTTCTCCATGTACTCGGACATATCAATCCGGACGATCGCGTCGTCGGCATCAAACAAAAATTGCGCCAAGGCTCTGGCTAGCTCCGTTTTGCCCACCCCCGTTGGCCCCAGGAACAGGAAGGAGCCAATGGGTCGACCGAGATCTTTCATCCCTGCGCGAGCCCGCCGAATCGCTGCCGACACTGCTTCCACGGCCTCATCCTGACCAATTACCCGTTCATGCAAATGTTTTTCTAGATTCAGGAGTTTTTGCCGTTCCGACTCTAGCAAGCGATTGACTGGAATCCCCGTCCACCGCGCCACAATTTCGGCAATGTCAGATTCTGTCACCTGTTCTCGTAACAATGTGGAACCGCGAGCTTGCACTTCCAGCAGTTGAGCTTCCTGGGCTTCGCGATCGCGCTGCACTGCTTCCAATTTGCCGTACTTCAGTTGCGCGGCCGTATTCAGGTCGTAGGCGCGTTCGGCCTGTTCAATTTGCACCCGCAGCTTATCTTCTTCTTCTTTCAAATTTTTGATTTTGTCAAGGAGTTGCTTTTCCCCCTGCCACTGGGCATCGAAGTCGGCTTGTTTGACTGCAAGATCCTTAATTTCCTGCTCAATCCGATCCAACCGCTCTTTGGATGCCCGCGTCGAGGCCAGCAAACCCATCTGGTCTTCACTCTTAAGGGAGAGTTTTTCCATCTCCAGTTGCATTAACCGCCGCTCGATCGCCTCCAGTTCCGCTGGCTTCGAGGTGATTTCCATCTTTAGTTTGGCAGCGGCTTCATCCACCAGATCGATCGCCTTATCGGGCAGAAAGCGATCGGAGATGTAGCGGGAGGAGAGTGTCGCGGCGGCAACCAGTGCCGAGTCGGTGATTTTCACCCCATGATGCACTTCGTAGCGTTCTTTGAGGCCACGCAGGATGGAGATTGTATCTTCCGCAGTGGGTTCATCGACAAACACCTGTTGGAAGCGACGTTCTAGAGCCGCATCTTTTTCAATGTACTTGCGGTATTCATCCAGGGTGGTGGCACCGATACAGCGTAATTCACCCCGCGCCAGCATAGGTTTCAGCAGGTTGCCCGCATCCATCGCCCCCTGAGTGGAGCCAGTGCCAATCACCGTATGCAGTTCGTCGATGAATAGGACGATTTGTCCGTCGGAATGGATCACTTCCTTGAGCACCGATCGCAACCGATCTTCAAAGTCACCCCGGTATTTCGCGCCAGCAATCAGCGATCCCATATCCAGGGTAATCAAGGTGCGATTCTTGAGGGATTCCGGCACATCGCCATTCACAATCCGCTGCGCCAACCCTTCCGCGATCGCGGTCTTGCCCACACCAGGTTCACCGATCAACACAGGATTATTTTTCGTCCGCCGCGAAAGTACCTGCACCACCCGCCGGATTTCTTCATCCCGCCCAATCACGGGATCAATCTTGCCCGCCTTGGCTTGCTCGGTCAGATCCCGACCATACTTTTCCAACGCCCCATAGCGAGATTCCGGATTTTGATCGCTGACCTTCTGACTCCCCCGCAACTCTTTGACAATGGTTTCAAGCTTCCGGGCATCGAGTTCAGCGGTCCGGAGGATACGAGTGCCCAGGCGGGGATCAACGGCAAACCCCATAATCAAATGCTCGACTGAAATAAAGTCATCCTGGAAGCGGGCGCGGGCTTCTTCAGCGCGATCGAGCAGCACATCCAGATTCCGCCCCAGGTAGAGTTGTTCAGTATTGGCAACTTTCGGCTGGCGGCGGGCAAAGTCGTCGATTTGTTGGAATAAGCGAGCCGTATCCATGCCTGCTTTTGTAAAGACTCTGGCAGCTAAACCGTCCTTTTGCTCTAGCAGAGAAATGAGCAAATGTTCGACTTCTAGCTGCTGATGCTTGTAGCGACGCACCACGTCCTGCGCCTGTACAATGGCTTCCCAGGCTTTGTCAGTAAACTTATTCGGATCGGTTGGCTGCATCTTTACAAACTATCGATATAGGTAAAATTTAGCAATACTCTGAATTCCCAGTATAGCGGAGTCCGCTAGAAGCGCTGCACCGCCTAGTTGGTGTTTACAGGGGCAACTTCTAATCACCCCTGTCATAGACTCGATCGCAAGGCGCTGAATCGACTACCAAGAACCCCTTCTAACCGCCCCATTAATTCAGTCTTCAAACAGATCATTGAATAGCCCAGCAAGCAAGATGATAAAGTGAAATCTGTATTTTTCCTGCTCAACATAAAGTTCCAATAAAACAGGACATGCAGGCTGAGTACTTTCAATCTAACCGTTCCAAAATAAGTTTTAATACGGGACAATCATCTAAGCGATCAATCGAGCCTGACCAGGGTGAGGGTCTGCAATGTGGAGGTTGAACTAAACACTTCTAGCTGAGAGCATCCGGTAATTATTCTGTCGCAACCAAGTGAGCTATGAAATATCACATCGTCCTTCACCGAGAGACAAACTTAAGCACACAGGATGAAAAAGCCCAACAGGGTGAATGTCCCCGTCATGTGATGTGGCAATTGGCTCAGCGCTTGGGTGCCAAAATTCATGCGCCCCACGCTCAGCTCTCAGTCAATCGCCAGGATCACCTTTGGAGTAAAGTCCTGGGAACCCCTCAAAACTGGGCATTGGCGCGGGAAGTTGTCCAGCAGGCGCAACCTGAGGATGTCATCTTTTGTAACAGTGGAGTGTCTGGTTTACCGATCGCGGCGCTCTGTCGCACTCAACCCAATCCGCCCAAGGTCGCTGTGTTTGTGCACAACCTGGATCGACCACGGGGACGGGCGGCGTTATGGCTGACCCAGGCCGCCACTTCCGTGGATTGGTTTGCCGCCTGTTCTCAACATCAGATTGATTTCTTGAGACAGTACTTGCGCCTCCCAACTGAAAAGGCCACATTTATTTGGGATCAAACAGACATGCGGTTTTTCTCGCCTGGTGCCCCTTCTGCTCCGAAACAACGCCCTCTGATTTTGTCGGTTGGGCTGGAACAACGGGATTACCGGACGCTAGCGGCAGCAACCGCCGATCTTCCCGTTGATGTCAAAATCAGTGGCTTCTCAGAAGATGCCAAGGCTCTCAGTAAGGCATTTCCAGCGGTTATGCCGGAGAATATGAGTCGCCAATATTATGCCTGGAAAGATCTTCTCCAGCTTTATCGGGATGCCGATGTGGTCGTTGTTTCTACCTTTCCTAACCGCTATGCGGCAGGGGTGCAGGTGATGATGGAAGCGATGGCCTGTGGGCGACCAACGGTGGTCACTCGCACGGCTGGGCTAGAAGCTTATTTAGTGGGTCACCAGGGAGTGCTGCAGGTAGCACCAGGGGACGCAACAGCGATGCGGGAGGCAATCATGCGTGTTTTAGAGCAGCGGGAAGTGGCGGCGCAGTTGTCCCAGCAAGCGTTGACAATTGCTCGGCAACGCCATGATAGTGAACACTTTATCGAAACACTGGTGCAAGAATTGGACAACTTGTCGCGATCGCCGAATCGTCAAGCCATAAACTTAGCTAGTAAAGCGATGTGATTGTGTCACTGAACGAGGCTAAAAGATGCCGACTTATCTGATTACGGGTGCAAATCGGGGCATTGGGTATGAGTTCTGCCGCCAGTTACAAGCTCAGGGGCACACGGTCATCGCAGTTTGTCGTACCCCATCGGCAGAATTGCAGCCATTAGGGGTGCGGGTGGAGGCGGGAATTGACATTACCTCG
>JAIXVO010000090.1 GCA_027482985.1 Cyanobacteriota bacterium | reverse complement strand
GGATGCGGTGAAGTTTTCGCGCGTGTTTGATATGGGTGGCACCAACGTGGTAGTTTCCGTCGCCCCCACCATTACCGAAACCCAACTACGCGCCACCCTGGAACAAGCCGCCCTTGATCTTTACTCCTCTGGGCGACTGGCTCAGGGAGCTGGTAAGATGACAATCCGGATTCGCACCGTCCTGCATCCGGAGCTGGGTCTCTCCAAGCCGATTTATTTGGGTCAGGTGAAGCGATCGCTGATGTCGCGCCAAGATCCGCAATCCGAAATCGAAATTTATCCGGAGCAACTCGCCCAACTCCCCCAGCCTGCCGCTTAGGATCAATCAATCGCGTGTCGTAGCACATCCTGGCTAACGCTGGTATGGGTTTCTTCTCACTCATCCTTTGTTTTTTCCTACCATGACAACCATCGCTCATTCGCTGCCTGTGTTGACTGTCGCGCCCGCTCAAGTAATCCGAGGTCGGGGCATCCTGACAGAAGCGGTGGCGGCGATCGCTCGATTGGGTCAGCGGCCTTTGTTGGTGGGGGGCGATCGCACCTTGGCTTTAGTGGCACCGAAACTGCAAGCCGCCTGCAAGCGACACAAATTGCAGGTGACCCAAAAATCCTATGTGCCGGACTGTAGCGAAACCAGCCTGACTGTCCTGAACGAAGTCGTCACCACGCATCAAGCCGATGTGATTGTCGGCATTGGCGGCGGCAAAGCCCTGGATACGGCGAAATTGCTGGCGCATCAATGTCAGTTGCCCGTGGTTACCATTCCGACATCCGGAGCTACCTGCGCGGCATGGACAGCGTTGTCAAACGTATATTCCAACGAGGGCGCATTTCTGTACGATGTGCCCCTGCCGCAGTGTCCCAATTTATTGGTGCTCGACTATGAACTGATCGCCACTGCCCCACCCCGCACCCTGGTCGCAGGCATCGGCGACGCGATCGCCAAATGGTACGAAGCTTCCGTCAGCAGTGGGCACTCACAACACACGTTGATCATTGCCGCTGTCCAACAAGCGCGGGTATTGCGAGATCTCCTCTTCCAACAAGCGATCGCGGCTCTGCAAACTCCCGGTGGCGACACCTGGCAGGAAGTCGTCGATGCGACTGTCCTCCTCGCTGGGGTGATCGGCGGCATGGGCGGGGCACAATGCCGGACAGTCGCCGCCCATGCGGTACACAATGGGCTGACCCATTTAACTGCCACCCATGATTTGCTCCACGGCGAGAAAGTTGCCTTTGGCATCCTGGTGCAGTTGCGGTTAGAAGAAATCGTTCAGGGCAATCAGTTGGCGGCAACAGCACGACAACAACTCCTCAAGTTCTATACCGAGATTGGGTTGCCCTGTAGTTTGCAAGACTTGGGACTGACGCAATTGACGATCGCCGAATTAGAACAAGCCGCCGCGATCGCCTGTGCGGACAACTCCGACATCCACCGTCTGCCCTTTGCCGTCAATCCCGTCCAACTCCTAGCGGCGATGGTTTCTACTACAGCTCCCTGCCAAACGGGTAAACGCTGGGAAGACGAAACTGTAGATAGCCAAACGTCGGAGGTGACGGCATGAGTTTAGATTGGATTGTCCCAGCGGATCGCCTCAAAACCCTCCCTCCTTACGTATTTGCGCGGCTGGATGAACTCAAAGCCCGTGCTCGCGAACAAGGGCTAGATTTGATCGACCTGGGCATGGGGAACCCCGATGGCCCGACTCCCGCCCCGGTGGTAGAAGCCGCGATCTCCGCCTTGCAAGATCCCGCCAACCACGGCTACCCTCCCTTTGAAGGCACCGCCGGATTTCGTCAAACCATTACCGAGTGGTATCAACGCCGCTACAACGTCAGCCTCAATCCGGACAGCGAAGCCCTGCCGTTGCTCGGCTCCAAAGAAGGCTTGACCCATCTGGCGTTGGCCTATGTCAATCCCGGTGATGTCGTGCTGGTCCCCAGTCCCGCCTATCCCGCTCACTTTCGAGGCCCCCTGATTGCTGGAGCCAATATCTACAGCGTCATCCTCAAGCCCGAAAACGATTGGGTGATTGACCTAGCGGACATTCCCGACGAAGTGGCAGAACGGGCGAAAATTCTGTATTTCAACTATCCCAGCAATCCCACCGCCGCCACTGCCCCCCGCGAGTTTTTTGAAGACGTGGTGGCCTTTGCCCGCCGCTTCAACATCATGCTGGTGCATGACCTCTGCTATGCAGAACTAGCATTTGACGGCTATCAACCCACCAGCTTGTTAGAAATTCCCGGCGCGATCGACTTCAGTGTCGAATTCCATACCCTCTCCAAAACCTACAACATGGCTGGCTGGCGCGTCGGCTTTGTCGTCGGCAATCGTCACATCGTCCAGGGCTTACGCACCCTCAAAACCAATCTCGACTACGGCATTTTCCGCGCCCTCCAAACTGCCGCCCAGACAGCCCTCCAGTTACCCGATGTGTATCTCCATGAGGTGCAAGCCCGCTACCGTACCCGCCGCGATTTCCTGATCGATGGTCTCGCCGAATTGGGCTGGACAGTGCCCAAACCCAAAGCCACCATGTATCTCTGGGTACCCTGCCCGCCGGGAGTCGGCTCCACCGATTTTGCCCTCTCCGTCCTGCAACAAACCGGCGTTGTCGTCACCCCCGGCAACGCGTTTGGCGCAGGCGGCGAAGGCTATGTGCGGATCAGTCTAATTGCCGAGTGCGATCGCCTGGGTGAAGCCCTGAATCGCCTCAAACAAGCTGGCATCACCTACCATTCCGGTGCCGACCTCGCCGCCAGCCTCCAAGTCAAAGGCTAGCGTAGGAAGGCAGAAGGCAGAGGGCAAAACTTCTTTGCTTGTCGGGATAGGCTTTCCTACTGCGGTTTCGGCGTAGGGGCTGGGGGGTCAAAATCGTCCGAGGTTTCTTCAAACCAGTCATCCGCGTTTTCTTCCACAGGCGGCGGCGGGGGTGGCGGCGGCGTGTAAGCCATCGGTTCATCCAGCGGACGGTAGGGCGGCACAATCACGCGAAAATCGGCATCCACCACCTTTTCCGGTGTATCAGCCCGTGATGTGGGGAAATCGCGATCGCCCTCAGCATAAACCGACTCCGATCGCGGCGTTCGTTTAGGCGCATCAGCACGCGGCGGTGGGGCCGGTTCTCGTGGCGGCGCAACTCGTTCTGACGAAGAGCGACGTGGAGCTGGTTGCGCCGCCGCAGGCGTTTCCCAGTCCTCACTGGGAGGTCGTTCCCAGTCATCCAGGGGACGGGATGCCGAGCGAGCAGCCGTCTGAGTGCTCCGGTCATCACTGGTTTCATAACCGCGCCAATCTTGCCAGGACGAATCATCACTGGTCGATCGCTCCCGCCGGGGTTGCCGCTTGCTAGCAGTCCCCGCCGCTGCCGCAGCCACATCCTCCCGATCTGCCGCGTCCCGATTCACACTGGCGCGCACCCGCGATCGCACCGTCTGCCCCGTGACAAAATTCGAGAACCCAATCAAGACCTGGATCGCCAGCATCGAAGCGGACCCTGCTGCCATGGCTCCCAGCACCCACCAGGACAGCGGTAAGGCGGGAAATTGAATACCCAAAAATACCAGCGGCAATAACGGAGTCAGGTTTTGCACCGTAAACACCGTTAAAGCGCCAGCGACTGCTAGCAATAGAATCAGACGGAACAGCATGAGCTTCGAGCGATCGCATCAACTTTCAGCTTATCCCAGAATTTGCGGGATGAGGTTTGGGGTGTGCAGTGTCAATTTTTGTTGGTCAAGTGGGAATCCTAAAACAATCCTCCTGATTCACATATAGAGTATGCGCCCCCTTCGATCGCAACCGACCATTCGGCCCCAAATCAGCACCATGCCCCGACCGCAAACGGAAGCTGCCGCCTACCTGGACATTTACAAAGTCGTCACCGAACGGCAACGGTTAGAACAAGAACTGGCTGGATTAGAGCAACGCCGCGATCGCATCGTCCAGCGGCTGACCCAATTGGAGCAACAAACTCAAGCTTTAACCGCAGCGGCTCAAACGCGCCGGGAAACTGAGGTGCAGCTGACCGCTCGGCCCCAGACCCACGCGCCCACTACCGAGAATTACGACCTGGTTTATTTGGACTATTGATTCAGTCCATGACAGATCCTGGGCGTTAGCATGGTCGCGTCTAATCTCCCGGTGTAGTCTGAACGACAGAACCTCTGCGATCGCTGTAGAGTAAGAAAAGACTGAACTTCGTTGCAACGCAATGGTTGAGTGAAAATCAAAGTAACCGTCAACTGGGTGCGTGTGTTATGACCTGTTGCCTCAATCCTGATTGCCAACAGCCCCAGAATCCCGATGATGCTGAATTTTGTCTGAGTTGCGGCTCCAAGCTCACCCCGACTTTACGGGGACGCTACCGCATCACGCGCCCCTTAGGGCAGGGCGGATTTGGCCGAACCTTTCTGGCTGTCGATAGCGATCGGCTATCGGCTCGGTGTGTGATTAAACAATTTTCGCCGCAGATCAAAGGCACCAAATCCCTCGAAAAAGCGATCCAATTGTTTCAGCAGGAAGCCGAACGCCTCAACGAGTTGGGCGAACATCCCCAAATTCCCACCCTGCAAGCCTACTTCGAGCATGAAGAACGGCTGTACCTGGTGCAGCAATTCATCGAAGGCCAAACGTTGCTGCAAGAGTTGGCGCAGTACGGCATTTTTGGCGAACGCCGGATTCGGGAAGTGCTGGCGGGGGTGTTACCCGTCCTGAAGTTTGTGCACGACCATCAGGTGATTCACCGCGACATTACCCCCTCCAACATCATTCGCCGCTTCTCGGATAACAAGCTGGTGTTGATTGACTTTGGCGTGGCAAAGTTGCTCTCTGCCGAAACTTCCAGTCAACCGGGGACCAAAATTGGTACTGAAGGCTACGCGCCGATGGAACAACTCCGGGGCGGCAAGGCCTATCCCGCCAGTGACATTTACAGCCTCG
>JAIXVO010000552.1 GCA_027482985.1 Cyanobacteriota bacterium | reverse complement strand
CGCCGCCAGTCCCGCCTCCGCTCCACCCGCCCCTCGTCGTGCCACCATTCCCCTCTCACCTCAGGATCTACACCCCACTGCGCCGCCGCCTAAACGCCGTCCTCCCGCGCGATCGCCCGATGCCGTCAGCCTGACCCAACTCTTCCCGATTCTTTCTACTGGCAGAGAACTGGCGCACAAAGCCTATTTATTACCCGCTGGCATCACGATTCTGTATGTCGTGTTGTTGTTTCTGGCGATCGGCAACGCCTTTGCCTTCAATTTCCTGATGGCGACCTATTTGGCGGGCGCGGCCTACTACTTCATTTATCAACTCTGTGGCAAGCACAAGCCCTGGTGGATCATTGCCGCCATGATGGGATCAACTGCCCTGCTGTTAGTCAGTCCGGTGCTGGATCTGTTCATTTTTGTCTTCCATCGTCTGCTACCCGGCGATTTAAGCGGCACCACGACGCAAACCAACCCGTTCATTCTCTTCTTCAAAATGTTTTTTGGGGCAGGGCTGATGGAAGAGGTGCTGAAAGCCGTTCCCATCCTGGTCGCACTCTGGCTGGGGACGCGGCTCAAAGCTCCCTGGCGGCAACAAGTGGGCGTGTGGGAACCGCTGGATGGCATTTTGCTGGGAGCGGCTTCTGCGGTGGGCTTTAGCTTGATGGAAACGTTGGGCGTGTATGTCCCCGCGACTTACAAATCGGCGATCGCCCAGATGGGTGCCGATGCTGCCCAACTTGCCAGCTTACAACTGCTGATTCCGCGCGTCTTGGGTCTGGTCGCGGGACACATGGCCTACAGCGGCTATCTCGGCTACTTCATTGGCTTGAGTATGCTGCGCCGCCGCCAACGCAAATTGATCTTGGGCGTGGGACTCCTGACCGCCGCCAGTCTGCACACTCTCTGGAATGCCGCCGGAATGATTAATCCCGTCTTTTTAGCGGTGATCGGCAGTGTCTCCTATGCCTTTCTGGGAGCCGCCATTTTGAAGGCGAGGAGTTTATCCCCCACGCGATCGCAAAATTTCGCCACCCGCTTCTTGCAACGACCGGGACCGTAAGGGTATGCCAGAATACAGCTATCCCACTTGAGGGTTTGCCCATGAACCGACCCATCAGTGATCCCGAAATTTGGCTACCGGGTGCCGAGGAACTTCCCTGTTCGGACGACACGCCTGTGGATAATGAAACCCAAAATACGCTGCCCAACTGGTTATTGGCGATTCTGGAAGAAGTTTGGCAGACGCGGCAGGATTGGTTTTTTGGCGTGGATATGGGCATCTATGACCGAGAAGCCCAACGGCGGGGCATCCCGATCGCCGTACCCGACGGATTTTTGAGTTTGGGAGTGCCGCGCCACAAACGAGAAGGGAAAGGCCGATTGAGCTATGTCTTGCAAGAAGAAAACAATCAGGTGCCGGCACTCACCCTCGAAATCGTCTCTAAAACCTACGGACAGGAGTACGACCAAAAGTTGCAAGACTACGCCCAGTTAGGCGTACCCCATTACCTGATTTACAATCCCGAATACTATCAGCGCGATCGCCATCAGCCCTTTGGGCTGTATACCCTGGTGAATGGCCGCTATCAACTCACCACCCAAGATCCGGTCTGGTTGCCAGAACTGGATTTAGGCATCGGTCGCGTCCAAGGAGAATTAGGGGGCATCCAGCGGGAATGGTTGGCTTGGCATGATGCCAGTGGTACGCCCTATCCTCTCCCCCATCAGATGATCCGCCAACTGCAAACCGAACTGGCACAGGAACGGCAGGAAAAGTTGCAGTTGATGGCAGAAAAGTTGGAATTAATGGAAAAGCTGCGGCAGTTGGGAATTGACCCCAATGACGTGTAAGCACTCCATCAAGTTTGCAAATTGTTAAGGTTACCCACACTCAGGGCATCTTAGAACTGGATTGAATTGAGGTTTCCTGAAATGGTCAAAGGGTTCAAGTGGGTCGCGATCGCGCTGACGATCGCCAGCCTGGAATGGGTGTGGTTTACGGTGACGAGTTTGGCAGCCAGCGGGTGTGATCCCGCCTATCCCACGGTCTGCATTGCGCCGCCGCCACCCGATTTGGATTGCAAGGATGTGCCTTACCGCAATTTTCAAGTGCGATCGCCCGATCCGCATCAGTTCGATCGCGATAAAGATGGGATTGGCTGTGAATCGCGGCAATAGCGATCGCGGTTAAGGTAAATCCAGATGCAGTAACGCCTGGGGCTGATCGATCAGGTAATCGGGGTGGGCTGCTGCCAACGCTTGCCGCGAGTTAAAGCCCCAGGTCACGGCGACCACCGAAATGCCAATGTGACGCGCGGCTTCAATATCCCGTGTTTCATCGCCCACATACAGCACTTCAGCCGGATTCAGGCGATACCGTTTGAGCACGCGTTGAATGATCCGTCCCTTGCCAAACAACGACAGCCCAGAATCGACAAACTCAAAAGCCGGAGTCAAATCGTGCCCTGCTAAAAAGGCATTGACATTGGCACAGGAGTTAGAAGTCACAATCCCCAGGCGATCGCCCCGTTGGTGCAAGGCCAGCAACGTTTCCGGCATTCCCGGAATCAGTTGGAGCTGCCCAATTTCCTGGTTCAGTTCTCTTTGTAACCGTCGCAGCAAAAAGGGAAATTTCCACGGCGGAATCCCTGACT
>JAIXVO010000647.1 GCA_027482985.1 Cyanobacteriota bacterium | reverse complement strand
TTTGTGGAAGCGCTGCGATCGCTGAGCCAGAAGACCGACTTGCAGCAGTTATCGCGGCCCGAAATCCGGATTGCGTTGAATGATCAAATTTTGGCGGGTCAGTATGACACCCCTCTCGGCAAAATTTCCTTCACGCCCGATGGGGAAGTGGTGCAGCAGCAGTTCTATGTGGCTCAGGTCAAAGTTAATCCTGACGGCAAAACGGGCAGCTTCGAGATCCTCAAGTAAGCGACTGCCTGCAACAAAAAACCCCGCGATCGCGGGGTCTGCAAACTTTGGGAGGAAATCGTAGCAATGAAACTGGATTACAGGCTGGTCAAGAACCCAATCAGGCCATGCCCAGTAGTGACTTCCAAAATCAACAGGGAGACGAACCCAATCATGGCTAAACGGCCATTAAGCAATTCCGACTGCTTGTTAAACCCAAATTGCGATTCGCTCGACACATACATTTGAGGCTCAACCGCATAAATATTTTGTCTACCCTGTTCTTCGGTAACAACGCCACTTCTCATAAAAAAACCTCTGCTTGTTAAGTTACACGTATCTTAACAAACTTAACGTTTCTTTACAACCCTCTCTCAGCAATTTGATCTCAAGTTGGCGGGGAAACGCCATCCGCAAAACTAACGGCGGCAGGGCGCAGGGTGATTTGCCCCGCCCAAAATCTGCCGCGATCACCATCTTATTTGGCCTAAACCTAAATTTTTCTGATCAAATCAGGCGTTGTATGGAACAATAAACACGTTTGCATTGCTGTTTTCGGCTTATCGTTGTTCTCCTCGACGCACACCATGAATCAACTTCTCAGATTGCTATTGCTGGCACCGACAGTTGTTTCCCCCTTAGTCTCCCTGGGGTTGATGCTGCCAGTTCACGCCAATGAGGCCACCTGGATCAAAGTTTCCCAGGGTTACACCTGCATGCGGGCACCGGTGCGGGAGGGCAAGCAGTTAGTGTGTAAACGAGTGGATGCCACAGTGACGGATAAAGGGCAACTGTTTGACTTGAGACAGTTGAAGGCAATGTCGCCTCCCAGCGAAACGGAAATCTCTCCAGCGACCTTTCCCATGACGCTAGATTTTTCTGTGGAAGAAAGTGACGCGGCCGTGGCGCTGTTCGGTTGTGACTGCCCAGCCTGTATTCGATCGCTGCGTACCCTCCGGAGCATGACTTCCTAGTGGCAGGGCAATGTTCCAGCTCACCACCAGCCATAAAAAAACAGGAATGCTCCTACGAGCATTCCTGATTCGTTAATCCACTCAAAAAGATCGAAATTGGCGATTAGTCGTTATCCCAGGCTTCCTGTCCTAGCAGATCGGCAATGCGATCGCGCAACAGGAAGTCGCACCGTTCTAATTCATTTTCAATGCAGGCCCATTCGCGGGCAGGAATATATTGACACAAGATATAGATCGGCTGTTGACGGCTGACTAATCCTTTGTGGACGAGCTGGCGAGCTTCGTCCTGGATAATATCCAGAGAGTACGGAATAGATTGAAGCATAATCACCCTTGAGCTTCGTAGCGAGTTGAAACGGTGTAGCGAGGAGAGCAGTTAGGGTCAAACGAGTATCAGAACTGCTGCAACAGGGATAAGAATCCAGATTCAAGGTGCGAGTGACCTATTAGATAATGCCCTCAACCTGAACTGTAATCTCATATACTGAACTTTTTGTATTTTCACGCTAAACACCTTCTGATTATATTAAGAAGTGTTGCCAAAGTCACTAAATCTTGACAAAAATTCGGTTAAGGTTTGGGATTTCGTGACTTTAATCTGCCCCACAGGTCTTGCTAAATCACTTATCGGTTGGCAATTCCCAATTTATGCCCGCTTCATCCGCATTTACCGAAAATTGCTGAACTGTCCGCAGATTTGCGGAGTAACCGCCCCTGGCAAAGCTCGATCGCCAGTTGAATTGCGGCTGTCATACTGCTCGCGGTCGCCATTCCGCGTCCAGCAATGTCGAAAGCTGTGCCGTGATCGGGAGAAGTACGGACGAAGGGGAGGCCAATGGACGTATTGACAGCTCGATCAAAAGCCATTAGCTTCACGGGAATTAAGCCCTGATCATGGTATAGCGCTAGATAGGCATCCGCAGGTTGACCCACCATAGCACTGCCACCAAACCAGGCTTGTCCCGGTTTCACCCACAGGGTATCCGGTGGCGTGAGACCTTCCAGTTGCACCTGCGGCCAGCGATCGCGCATTTGCTCTAACCAGGGCTGCAACCAGGCTTGCTCCTCAGGTCCCAATTTCCCCTGTTCGCCACTATGGGGATTCAAGCCCGCGATCGCAATGCGGGGTGTCGTTAAACCAAACTCCGCTGTTAAACAGTCCACCAGCAATTCCAGTTTTTGCGTCATCAACGCTGGGGTTAAGGTGTGAGGCACCTGCGCTAGCGGAATATGCGTGGTGGCTAATAATGTCCGTAAAGTCCAGCCAGTGTGGGGCGATCGCGCCACAAATAACATGCCAAATCGCGGCGACTGCGATCGTTCCGCCAGTAATTCCGTTTGTCCAGGGTAGTGATGTCCTGCTGACTGCCAGGCGGCCTTGGAAATCGGACCCGTCACAATCCCGTCCACCTGACCCGCCACGGCTTGCGCGATCGCCGTTTCCAGGTAAGCAAAACTCGCGGCTCCACCCGCTGCACTTTCCACCCCCGGCTGAATGTGAGCCACAGCCTCGTCACCCACCTCTAGGATGGTGAGTTGGTCGGGGTTGGCCAGCCGCATCGGAAGTCCCAATCCGGACAACTGCTGATAAGTCTGTGCCAATAACCGCCGACTGCCGACGACGACAGGCTGACAAATGGTTGCGATCGCAGGATCAGCCAGGGCTTTCAGGATTACTTCTGGCCCAATCCCAGCCGGATCGCCAAGGGTGATCGCGAGTCGAGGGGTGGAAATGAGAGCGGTGGTCATGAGATCTAAAGTTTCTTAACAATGATTTTCAGTTTTCTCCACCCTGCCCCGGAAAACCAGGCGGGATGACCGGAAGTGGCCGCAATCTGGTTTAGAATTCTTTATGCAGGTTGCGACAGCCTGGTTGATAAACCGCTAATTCTAGCTCGCCACAGTGGGGCGATCGTATAAGGAGCCATCATGGGAGAAATTTATACCGCCGCGTTTTTGTCTTTTAGCTTAATTCTGGTTGGTCTGAGTATCGGCTTTCTAATGCTCAAACTCCAGGGCGGCGAGGAATAAATCAGCAAGAGGGGCGGATTTCGTCCCTTTTGTTGTTTTAACAGGAGTCAGAAGGGTACGGAAAAAATCGTAGAGACCCGCCGTTGGCGCGTTTCAGCGGATGTCGTGGAGATTGTAGAGACCTGCCGTTGGCATGTCTTTGCGGGAGCCAACAGCGAACCGAGAAAATCGTAGAGACGCACCGTTGGCGCGTCTCAGCGGATGACGTGGAGAGCGGAAAGACCCGCCGTTGGCGTGTCTAAGTGTCTTCCGGTTCGTCCAGGTGTTCGGCGACTTCGCGGTAAAGATTGAGCACATGACTATCTTTCAAGTAGTAAAAAACATTGCGGCCCTGGCGCCGGTAGCCCACCAATCGCATCGCCCGTAACGTCCGGAGTTGATGCGAAACGGCAGATTCCGTCATCTTGACTGCCGTCGCCAGATCGCAGACACATAGCTCATTGACAGCCAGCGCCGAGAGAATCCGCAGACGGTTAGGATCGCCCAATAGACTAAAAAATTCGGCCATCCGTTGCGACTTTTCCAGGCTCAGAATTTCGCGATGCACCTGCCGCACCTGGGTTAAATCCACAGGATGATGCGCGGTACAGTTCAACCCGTCCTCCTCACCAGAACTGGTGGGGGGTGAGGAAATTTCAGAGGTGGACTTGACTTTAGCCATACTGCGCCGCTCATGATTGGAACCAATCTCTTGTCCATTCTAAGCTCAGTGAACCCTGCTGGTGCTGCTTTCCCCGGATCTGCGGCAAATTTATATCCAGCGATCCCCTAGTGCGATCGGCAATTCTGATAGACTCTTATAAAAAGTTAAAATTTCGCTACTCAGTCCCTCATGAAAATTCTCATTGTTGGTGCCACGGGTACCTTAGGTAGACAGATTGCTCGTCGCGCTCTAGATGAGGGATACGAGGTTAGATGCCTGGTGCGCAGCCAGAAGAAAGCCGCCTTCCTGAAAGAATGGGGCGCAGAGTTAGTCGGCGGCGACCTCTGCCAGCCTGAAACTTTGCCCCCCGCCTTGGAGGGGGTGGAGGCGGTGATTGATGCCGCTACGGCACGAGTCACGGATGCCCTCAGCATTAAGCAAGTTGATTGGCAGGGGAATGTGAATCTGATTCAGGCGACTAAGGCTGCCGGGGTCGATCGCTTCATCTTCTTTTCCATCCTGGATGCGGATAAGTTTCCCCATGTGCCGTTGATGGATATTAAGCGCTGTGTGGAGTTGTACCTGGCGGAATCGGGGCTAAACTACACCATTTTGCGACCCTGCGGCTTTTTGCAGGGATTAATTGGGCAGTATGCGATTCCAATTCTGGAGAATCAGTCGATCTGGGTAACGGGCAATACCTCGCCGATCGCCTATATGGATACCCAGGATATCGCCAAATTTGCGATCAAAGCCTTAACGGTGCCAGAGACGCAAAATCAGGCTTTCCCGATCGCGGGTGCGAAAGCCTGGAGTGCGGATGCCATCATCCAACTCTGTGAGCAGTTATCCGGTCGCAATGCGCGCATTACGCGGGTGCCGCTGGGGTTATTGCGCACCGCCCGCAACATCACCCAATTCTTCCAATGGACGTGGAATATTTCTGATCGCCTCTCCTTTGCGGAAGTGGTGACCACCGGGAAACCGTTGGAAGCGCCAATGGACGAAGTTTATCGCGTCTTTGGGCTGAATCCGGGCGACATGACCACCCTGGAATCGTACATGGGAGAATACTTCGAGCGCATCATGAAAAAACTGCGCGAATTGGATTACGAGAAACAAAAGAAACAGAAAAAGAAAGCCGAGAAAAGGCGTTATCCCCGCTTTTAATCACGCTGCGACCAAAATCCACGGCACTGCGATCGCGGTGCCTGTTGGAATGGTATAGTCCCTAATACTTGATCCTCTGCCCCTCAGCCCATAGTTTGACGTGCCTAAAGCTGGCATTATTTACAACGAGATTAAACCTATTGCTTGTCGCGTCGCTCAGGAGATTCAGGACAAGTTACTTGCGAGTGGCTTGGAAGTCTGCCTAGCGTCTGGCATTGGCGGCATTTTGGGCTACTCCAGCCCTTACAGTCCGGTCTGTCATACCCCCATCGATCGCCTGAATCCCCCCGGCTTTGATGCCGACATGGATTTCGCGATCGTCCTGGGTGGCGATGGCACTGTCCTCTCTGCCTGCCGCCAACTCGCGCCACACAACATTCCCCTGCTGGCGATCAATACTGGTCACATGGGCTTTTTGACCGAAACCTACCTGAACAATTTGCCCCAAGCTCTTGATGCGGTGATTACAGGTAATTATGACCTGGAAGACCGGGCGATGCTGGCGGTGCAACTGTTTCGCGATAATTGCCTGCTGTGGGAAGCGCTCTGCCTGAATGAAATGGTGATTCATCGGGAGCCGTTGACCAGCATGTGTCACTTTGAAGTGGCGATCGGGCGACATGCTCCGGTAGACATTGCTGCCGATGGCGTGATTATTTCCACCCCCACAGGCTCCACTGCCTATTCCCTATCGGCGGGAGGCCCCGTGATTACGCCCACGGTGCCCGTCATGCAACTGGTGCCGATTTGTCCTCACTCCCTGGCTTCACGCGCGCTGGTGTTCGCCGATACGGAACCCGTGACCGTCTACCCGGCCCATCCCACCCAACTAGTGATGGTGGTGGATGGGAATGGCGGCTGCTATGTGTTGCCGGAGGACCGCGTGCGGATTCAGCGATCGCCCTACAGTGCCCGTTTCATTCGTCTGCAACCGGCAGAATTTTTCCATGTGTTGCGCGAGAAATTAGGCTGGGGCTTACCCCACATCGCCAAACCAACCTCGGTGGAGTTGCCATAGCACAGCGATCGCGGGTAAACGTGCTACAACAGGAGGAACGTTCTCGCCCAGAATTGAGACATGGGTCTCACATTTCGTTTGGGGTGCCCCCTGCTGTGATGTCTCCGAACTTATGAATGCAACTTCCTCCGATAATTCCTGCATCCTGGTGGTCGAAACCGATGAATTGCTGGCGCGTAGTGTCAGTGATGATTTGAAAGAATCGGGTTATGAAGCCGTCGTGGCGATCGATGCCCCGACTGGATTGCGCCAGGTGACGGAGCGATCGCCGCTCTTAGTCGTGGTGGATCGGATGTTAGCGGGAGAATCGGGACTATGGTTCTGTAATCGGCTACGAGCGATGGGCGCACGAGTTCCCATTCTGATGCTGATGGCGCGGGATACGGTTGAAGATCGGGTGGCTTGCCTGGAAGCCGGAGCCGATGATTATTTCTTGAAACCCTACCGCTCCGATGAATTTTTGCGGTTGGTGCGAATGTATCTCCAACCCGATACTCAAACCTCCGAGAAATTGCGCTTCAGCGATCTGGTGCTGGATCTGGCCACCCGTCGCGCGATTCGGAATGGGCGCGAGATTGATTTGACCATGAAAGAATTTGAATTGCTGAAGTACTTGATGGAGCATCCCCGCGAAGTCCTGACGCGGGAGCAAATTTTGGAGAATGTTTGGGGCTATGATTTTGTCGGGGAATCCAACGTTATCGAAGTCTACATTCGCTACCTGCGGCTGAAGATTGAAGATGAAGGGGAAAAACGCCTGATTCAAACCGTCCGTGGTGTCGGCTATGTCTTGCGGGAAGCCTGACGGTTACCAGAACTGAGATTTGGAACGAGCGAGGAAGTGGGCATGAGCCGAGGTTACCGGGCTGGAATGGTGGGAGTCGCAATCGGATTAGGAGTGATGATGATGGGATGTGCCGCTTCAACGCCAGTCGCCTCGCAAGATCCGCCAGTCGCCGCCTCGCCCCCACCGTCAACACCCGCCGGACAATCGCTCCCGATTTCGGCGCAGGTCAAAGTGGGCGATCGCCTGATTCAACTGGAAGTCGCCAAAACCCCCGATCAGCAGGCGATGGGACTCATGTATCGCGCCCAAATGCCGCCTGATCGCGGGATGCTATTTCCCTTCAATCCCCCCCGCCAGGTCAGCTTTTGGATGAAAAATGTGTTGATTAATCTCGATATGGTGTTTTTGCGCAACGGTAAAGTCGTCGCGATCGCCCGTGATGTCCCCCCCTGCCAAACTGAACCCTGCCCTGTGTATGGCCCCGATGTCGTAATCGATCAGGTGATTGAACTGGCAGGCGGTCGCGCTCAGGAGTTGGGGATTAAACCGGGCGATCGGTTGGTGGTACAGCAGAAATAAAGGAATGGGAGGAATAGGAGGGAGGGGAAGGAGGAGTCAGGAGTCAGGAGTTATAAGAAAGATCATCGCGCTGTCCCAGTTGAGGCACAACACAAATAACCTACAATTTGGGGGGATTGACTCTCTCATCCTTTCCCTCCCTTCCCCTCCCGCTTATTCCTTTTCCCCTCCTTCCCCATGCCCAATTCTCCCCGCGATCGCCAACCCACCAAGCCCCCCGGCATGGATGATGAAATCTTTGCTCGGTTGAAAGCGGAGGCGATCGCGCCTTATCGGGGGCTGCGTCGGTTTATTTACTACACTTGTGCGGCATCGGGTGCAGTGGGTGGCTTCATCTTTTTGACGCAACTGCTGGCAGGACGGGATGCGGCGCAAATTTTGCCGAATTTGGGAATTCAGGTGGGCGTGGTGGCGCTAATGGTGTGGCTGATTCGGCTGGAAAATAAAGCCGAACGCAAGTAGAGTCAGAACGATGCGGATTCAGAATCATCTGCTGGAAATTCCCACGGCAACGGGCCTGCAAATTTATGATGTGACCGCTCAGATTCAAGCCTGGATTACGGCCTGTCAGGTGCAAGCGGGTCAAGTGTTAGTTTTTTCCCGACACACGACGACGGCGTTAGCGATCAATGAATATGAACCGAGATTAGTCGAAGATCTGAAAGTCTTTTTACAAACGCTGGCACCTGTTACTGGACTCAATCTCGCATCGGGGCCATATCACTACCTGCACAATGATCTACATCTACGTCCCAACCTTCCCCCAGATGAACCGATGAATGCGCATTCGCACTTAATGGCGATCGCGCTCAGCACCAGTGAAATAATTCCCATTGTGGATGGGAAATTAGCCTTAGGCACATACCAATCTGTCTTATTCTTTGAGCTAGATGGACCTCGATCCAGAACGTTATTTTTACAAGTGACAGGACAATAAGTCAGTGCAAAGATCTGCGACTTCTTCGAGAAGTGATAGATCTTTGCACTGACTCTATTTAGAGCTAATTTGTTTGGGCTTTTGTTCAATCATTGCCATCGCCACGTAGTAGTAGATGGTGAGCATAATCGTGGAAAAGATTTGTCCACCAATGGGGCCATGCCAGAACTCGAAGGAGTCTTTGCCCCAATAGACAACCGCGATCGCCAACAACATAATCCGAGGCACATTAAAGGCCAGTGCTAGCACCACACCGATCGCGATTAACGCCAAAATCTTTGGCCAGGATTGTTTGAAATACATGCCCATGATGAAGGCAAATCCGGCGATCGGAAAAGCCATATCAAACCCACTACAGCCCGATCCAACCCAGACTGATTTTTCCGGTTTGAGGGTCTCAGCCAGCGCAATAATATCACCTTGAATGGTCACCGTTTGACCAATCCCTTTCAGTGCCATGCCGCCCATCCAAGCCATTGCCACTTCAAGTTGATTCCCCGTGAGTGTTCTGCGCGAGGCAGAGGCTAAATAGCTAATATCTGGATAAACGCTTATCAGTATCAGCAGAATTGCCAATGGATGTTTTGTCACGACCGAAATGCCCCAGTGACTAATGGCAATACCAACCAGAATTACCATGCAAATTAAGGCTTTCAAAGAAATAGAAGCAAGGCATAGGGGAAAAAATACAGCACTACCCAGAATCAGAAAATACCCTAAAAACTTTTCTTCTGTAGTGACAGATTCAGAGGCTAGTTGGTGACGGTGTTTCCACAGAATATCACCCCCAATATAAGCAAATCCCAGGTTGAGCAGAAACCCGGACGAACCATCTAAAATCGATCGCCAAACCACACTGAGCCAGGTTGGCAAAAAACACAATAGAACCAAACACCCAAAGGCTACAATCCGATTGTGATTGTTGCGGTTTGCAGTTTGGCAGAGCGATCGCGATCGCTGGCTAAGTTTGCGTCCAAGCGTTTCTAAACGAGAGCTGGATTTACCCTGTGCCACGGTTTTTCCTCAGTAAGCAACGTGATTTGGATAATGATTTTTTGTATTAGTGAATTACATTTAAGTAGATGTAACCTCGGAGGTTTAAGCGCGATCGCGGATGATGTTTTGAGACGGTGCCCTTCGGCTGCGCTCAGGGCGCAAGGACTAGCTGGTTGAGCGGAGTCGAAACCAGCGGGTCTGTTTGGGTAGAAATCGTCTCAACCTCCGAGGTTTCCTGGGGTTCCCGCTACAATTCTTAGTTTCTTGGCGGACGTGCCCCGAATTGGCCTAACCCAATGAAGGCCAGCCCGACCACAATCAAATTCCCGACGCTGGAGATCCCAGTTCTCAGGGTGGTGGTTTTCGCATTTTCTTTTAAGGCATTCACCTGATTGCTCACCGCCCCAGCGATCTGGTTAAGTTGTTCGGGGCTGACATCGGGCACTGAACCGGGATTACTTTTCGCCTGGTCAATCCGGGTTTGCACTTGCGAAGCCTGGGTGTTGATGTTTTTCAAGGCTTCTTGCTGGAAGGCAATACCATCCCGAATCACCAGAATCGAGGAAAGGCAAAAGATTGCACCTAAGATTAGGCAAAACATGGCCAATCGCCGCCGCCAGATGCGCAGATCGAGCATGCTATACATCACCAGGGAAAGCCCAAACAGCAAGATGATGGAGCGATCGCTCAACTGTTGCATAAAGCCAATCCGCCACTGCAAGTTGCCCAAGTTTGGGGGAAACGACAGCACAAAAGTGTCAACCAGGAAACCAGCCAGACACGCAAACCCAACAATCAAAGTCAAACCTTTGGGATTGTAGGAGCCAACGTAACTATTAGGGGAAGAAAGGGTTGTCATATTACCAATCAACTTTCATGTAAAGATTGCAAGTGTGCTTTGCCGCAGGATTGAGACCACTGGACGGCACACTGAGTCCCATCGCTTGGGATGAGTGCGGCAGATTGGAACTGCTGGTGCTGGTTTAACCCCAACCCGGAGCAGATTCACCCGCTATGTATTTTTTCTCGTGACTCCGCACAATCCCGGAGTGTTTGAGTGAATTTCTAATGAAGCCTTGCGATCTCGCCCGAAATTGTCACAGGGGCAGGATCATGGCCAACCGCCTATCGGTATGCTGAGGGTCATCTGAAGCAAGACAGGAGCGGTCTGCTAACCCCGCCAGGATTCGCTACAACCACTCCTGCTGCTTCAGAAAACACCTTGACAGTCAAACAGCCAACGGCGCGATCGCGTGATTAATTGCGATCGCGCTTACGCTTCCGACTCAGCCACTTCCGCTTGCGCTTTCCGCTTGCGCAGCGCGGCAATCCCAAACCCAACTAAACCCGGCAGCAAAGCAGGGGTGGGGATGGCTTGATACGCGTGGTTATCGCTTTCAAAGGCAAAGTTACTGGAACTCAGGACAATGCGATTGAAGTAGTTGTTCCCGGTGGCAGAGAAGTTGGCAAACACAGTGCCATCAGCACCTTGATTACCATTTGCACCAGCAAGAATCTGATCGCCAGTGAAATCTTCAATCAGCGAAGCACCGTTGAAGAAGGCGATGGTGTTGTAAGCATCAACGGATCCCCACAGTAGCCCAAAGTAATTCAGGGCAGTGCTGAAGTTGATCTCCACAGGCCCGGGTTGGAAGTCATCGTTACTGGGACCGACCGTCAGATAATTGCCCGTTGACCCGACCGGGCGAGCATATTTACCGCCAACGTTAGGATCGGTGACGAGTGCGCCTCCCGTGTAGGTGGCAATCCCACTGGTAAAGCTAGGGTTGATCGGCCCAGTAGTCGTTCCAGGTGTTGTACCGAAGTCGATCGTGGTGGCTCCGGAGACTGCCGAAATGGTTCCTGGAGTTGTACCGGTAAAGGTCACAGCATGGGCGGGTGCAACGACTGAACCGACGACGGTGCCAACGGTGGCAATAGCAGCCAAAGCATAAACAGGTTTGAATGAAGAAAAGCTCATAGTTATACCTTCCTGAATGGGCAAATTTCAGTTCAACTGAATTTAACAAGCGGCAGGATTGAGGAGTTTGTTTCCTAGCAAGCCTGTGCTTGCCCCACCAAACGCCATCAATAACCCGGAAGTGCACCGATTGGTAGATGAATGATTGCCCCGATTTGAACGCCTGAAGCGATTGTCTGCGCGATCGCCCAAAGAGTTCCCCTGAGTTAGAGACTATCGAGTCAGCAGCGTGAAGAGGTTGTCCGCATCATTTGACCGCTTAACCCGACCGCTCTCAGAGTTGTTCAGAGTGAACCTATCTCTATGATGGGCAAATCCACGGAATGTGACAACGAAGTGAATTACATTTCATCGAGGCTTTACAGTTGTCATCCGTAAGATCTATGAAATCTTTTTCATCTTTGAACAAGTAAAAGCCAGATGAAAAAAGGAGTGTACTCAACCCATGCAGGCCAAGCACACTCCTTTCGTATCTAGATTAGGCTAATTAATCCGGTTGAACGGTTTCCGATCTTATGCCTCTGCTTGCGCTGTCGCTTCCCGCTTCCGCTTGCGCAGAGCGGCAACGCCAAACCCAACCAGACCCGGCAACAATGCGGGGGTGGGCACAGCGGTAATCGACAGAGAGAAGCTGCTGGGGTTAGTGACGTCAGGTTGAGAAGTAAAGCGACCTCGCGCGGCAATCGTTTGGGTTCCACGAGTGAAAAACCCTTCTAGAGCTGTGCTGTCACCTGTAACCGCGTTATAGAGGAACCGTGTCAGGGTAAACTGCACGTCATCCCCATCCGGGACAACACCTACGATATCAATCCCTTCGAGAAAGTTATCAATCTGACGAGCGATCGTGAAGATGTTAGGCGTTAAGGTCGGGATCAGCCTCAGATCCTTAATAGTAGCCTGCGGCGCGGGGCCACTGGTCGCACCGAAGAAAGAACCCGTACTGCCACCTACACCAACCCGTTGGCCAGTGTATACGGGATTAGTAGAAGTACCTTCGATAGCGGAGAAGAAATTCAGGCGTAGATTCTGATCATTCCGTCCTCGAGGTTCAAAGAAAACGCCTCCTGTCCGATTATCGGTACCCGTGTTGGCGATGTTCAGCGTGCTGCCAACCGTGATCGATGCAGCTTGCGTGGGAGCAGCGGTGAATGCAACGGCTGTAAGAGCGGTCGCGGCAACGGTGGAAAACCCAAGAACTTTCAGATTCATATGCTAAAGACCTACCTAGGTGTAAAGTTTCTACGTGCTGTTGTCAGTTGGCGAAGATCTGCAATGACAACATGAATGAGCCGATGATTTGGCAGTGCACCGTGGGTAGATAACAATGGATGACCTGATTCACAAAAGACTTGAAAGGACGCTGCAAGGGGTTTGCTTGTCAGTTCTTCGACTATGGTATGTAATCCTACTGGCTGCGACAATAAACTAGTCTAGTCTTCATATGGGATTTACGTGTCTTTTACGAAGTCAGTAAATTTGTCGCCGTGGTCAAAACACCGATTCGCCTGGCAGTAAAAGATTGGCACTCATAGACTTCACGCCCCAAAACCGCCCTCACCCCCGCCCCTCTCCCAAAATGGGCGAGGGGAGAAAGATTTGATTAGTTCCCCTTCGCCCGCTCTGGGAGCAGGGGTTAGGGGATGAGAGCAGCGATCTTGGTGTGTCAGGTATGTTAATGCCAAGCATAACTATCCGGTA
>JAIXVO010000826.1 GCA_027482985.1 Cyanobacteriota bacterium | reverse complement strand
CTGGCGGTTTTCGCCTTTGGGGCCACGGCCATAGGCCCCGTGCTGTTCGTCGGCCCCGTTGTAGTTGGCCAGGTCGGTGGTGATGGTTTCGCCAAAATGGAAGGGGGTTGTGGCGCCCGCTCGGCAGGCGTATTCCCACTCGGCTTCGGTGGGTAGGCGGTAGGGACGACCGGTGTGGAGCGAGAACCGGTCGCAAAACTCCACCGCTTCAAACCAAGCAATTTCCTCCACAGGGTGCATGTCGCCCGCAAAGCGAGCAGGGTTGGGATTGAGCCGCAAATCAATCGGGGGTAGCTCGGCTACAAAGCGCCACTGCAACTGGGTGATGGGGTATTTGCCCATGCAGAAGGTGGGGAGGGAGATCTGTTGCGGGGGGCCTTCGCGATCTTGGCGCTCTAGTTCGGTGTCTGGTGACCCCATTAGAAAAGCCCCGGCGGGAATCTGCATCATCTCAAGGCCCAACTCGTCAGAAAGTGGCTCCCGATAGCCTTGGACGGTTTGAGTGCGCCGTTGCAGCTCGAGTTGGCCGCCATGGGCGGAGTCATCCCTGGCCAGAAGGGTCTTTTGCTGCCCAACCGGGCGGGAAACCCCTTCGACCTTAGCGGTACCTTTTGGGACAGCTAGGTCAACCTGGGATGGTTTGGAATCGGTTTCAAAATACGCGGTGATCGCCCCCAGAATAGCCTGCTCCGCGTCAGTTTCTGACTTTTGAAACACATCGATAGTAGGAACAGTCGCTAATGCACCGATAGGACGGCAGTCTTCAATACAAATTGAAATCAGGCAGAAATTACCAGACTCAAGTCTTTCATTAAATACATCAGGCCACTCATCTATTGGCTCCTGAGTTTGTAGATAGTTCTCTGAGAGCAATAAAAGGATGTTTTGTTCTCCTGGTGAGGAGGCCATGTGTAAATTGAGAATAATATTACCATCGAGATGGAAGTCCCAAGGGCGCAGGCGTGTAGTGTAGCCGCTTTCTTCGAGCACCCAGGCGATCCAGTCGGCCCAGGGTTGATCGCTGCTGTGGTAGCTAATCAAAAAATCCGCCACGACGTTTTCATACCGCAAGATGAATCCATCATAACCAGTAGCGTGGGTCACCCCCCTGGCCTACAAACCAGCGATCGTCGCGATCGCACAGACCCACGTCCCCACCGCCGCGATCGCCCACCAACGTAGCGTGGGTCAGCCCCCTGGCCTACAAACCCCTCACCCTCGGCGATCGCACAGACCCACGCCCCACCATCGCGATCGCCCACCAACGTAGCGTGGGTCACCCCCCTGCCCAAAATCCAGCGTTGTCGCGATTGCCCCGACCCGCGCCCCACCCATGAAGGGCGATCGCAACGATTCACGCTATAAGCTTATCGCCCTTGACCTGAAGCTTTTTCAGAACTTGTAACACATGGGCAAAGTCATCACCCCGGTCAAAGAGAAGCTCGTCTGAAAGGGCATAGGCTGGAGGGCGAGAATTGTTGAGCTTGATGAAGCGAAAATTGCTGCCGTTCGTGACTAGGCCATAGACCGGTGCTTCGCCATTGGGGCTTGCCAGCATGTAGGCCAGACATTGGGGAATAGCGTTAATCAACGAAAACTGGGCATGCTTTGCTTCGATTACGAGTATCCAAAACTGCTCATCGCAGACCAGCACATCAATTTTGCCGCGATACAGCATCTCTTGGTCTGCTACGGCTAATTCAACCGCAGCTTCGTCTTGTACCCGCAATTTGCTTTGATAAAAGCCCGCCAGGTCAAGCAGGGGCGATAGCACCACCATTTTGACCAAATTTTCGGAAAGCTGCCCCCACTCCAACTGATACATAAAGTTTTGCCGAATGTGGCTGAGGGCTGATCGCTCCAGGTCGGTGAGCCTAGGCAGGTCGACTTGCCACTCAGGAAAACCAACCGGCTGGTCAGCCCTCACCAGGCCAAAATCTTGATGGAGCGCGCGCAGGCTAATTTGGGAGGAGATTTGTTGGACTTGCATAGGGCACGGAGCAGAAGAGATGAAGAGCGGAATGAGATTTGTAGAGAGAGAATTATCGTCATCGTAGCGTGGGTCACCCCCCATCTTTGAAACCCGCCCCCCGCGATCGCACAGACCCACGCCCCGCCGCCGCGATCGCCCCCCCAACGTAGCGTGGGTCACCCACCAGCCCAAAAAGATTAGCTCCCCGCGATCGCCCCGACCCACGCCCCACCCGCGATCGCCCCGACCCACCATGCCCGCGATCGCTCCGACCCATACCGCTGTGTGGGATGTATGGGGGAGATGGGATGCCTGGGCCGTGGGTCGCATGGGGATGGGGGGTGAAAGTGCTGGGGGCTGTGGCGACCCACGCTACGGGGTGGGTATTTTGAGGCACTGCGCGCCCACCGGTCGTAAAGGGTAAGAGGGTAAAAGAGAAAAGGGTTACCCAAGAGCCCTGGGCGCAACACAGACAACTCGAAACCCAAAGAAGTAGAGGGATTCGCGCGGATCGTAGTCGTGGCGGTTTGCAGAACGGCAGTTCCAGGGATAGCTGTTCCAAGCACCGCCGCGTATGACGCGGCTTTTATTCTCCTCCGCCCCTTCGTCTTCCCAGGCGTTGCCATTGGTAGGGGCACCTTCATAACTGCCATGCCAAGGATCCTGGCACCACTCATAGACATTGCCGTGCATGTCACAGAGGCCAAAGGCATTGGCCAGGCCAAAGTGGTCTACCGGGGTAGTTTGCTTTCGATATTCACCCTTGGGGCTGCCG
>JAIXVO010000802.1 GCA_027482985.1 Cyanobacteriota bacterium | reverse complement strand
TGGACGCATCTTGATTGCGGCTGCCCAACGATTTGGCGTGCGGGGTGTCGGGATTGAGATTGATCGCGATCGCATTCAGGAAGCCACCCAGCAAGCTACTCAGGCAGGCGTAACAGAGTTACTCCAATTTCACCAGCAAGATTTGTACGAAACCGATTTTCACGAGGCCACTGTCGTTATCCTCTACCTGCTGCCGCACCTCAATCTGAAGTTGCGTCCGGCATTAATTGCTCAACTACAACCGGGCGATCGCGTCCTCTCCCACGACTTCGATATGGGCGACTGGATTCCCGATACCAGCGTCGAAATCCCGATTGAAGCCGATGAAATCGCAACCATCTACCGCTGGACCATCCAGAAATGACATCGCCAGGATAAATGCTCTGCTCTAAAACTGATTCTCAACATCCCTGGATGGCTGATGGCTCTGATTGTTCTACTGCTAGCACCGCGGGTAGCCACTCGTCGAAGCGGTTGTAAGTAGGTCGAGCCGCTCTTGAAGCTGGCATAGTCGCTTGCACCCTAAACTTACTATCTATATTCTGATTTTTTCTGGTCAAAGTGATTAAGGAAAAGTAAGTTGAAACCAGTGATAGCCATTCGTCCTGACCCAATCTGTCACGCTCGCCCTTGCCTGCGGCATCGCTCCCGCAACATCATCGCCACTGGAGCGTTATTCTCTAGAACCAGTGGCGAGAATGGCTCCCGCTGAGGTAACTGCAAGTCGGGAGTAGCCTCATTTCATTGGGGTGGCAGTCAACACCAGCGATCGCGGATCTGACTCAGGCGGCATTCTCCAATGCCGAGGTTTTAATCGAAATTTGGCGACTTTGCACACCTCGTTGGACTTGCACCTTGAGGGTTTGTCCGACCTGGCTAGTTTCCACAATTTGCTGGAGTTGTTCTGCCGTCGAGACTGCCAGCCCATCAATTTCGGTAATCACATCACCCCGGCGCAATCCGGCTCGTTCGGCGGGGGTGTTTTGCAGGACGCGCACCACCACGACACCATTCACTTCGGGCACTTCAAACGGCGAGTTGGGATCGGTATTGTTTTGGCGGGCGAGTTCCGGCGTGAGGCTGGTCATTTGCACACCGAGGTAGGGATGGGCAATTTTTTCGCCCCGTGCTAACCGAGTTTCAATTTCCTTCGCTTTGTTGATGGGAATGGCGAACCCAATCCCCATCGCATCGGCCCGAATCGCGGTATTGATGCCAATCACCTCGCCCTGAGCATTCAACAACGGCCCACCGGAGTTACCGGGGTTAATGGCGGCATCGGTTTGGATAAAGTCCAGCCGCTTATCGGGAATGCCGACCTGGGCACTGGAACGCTTCAGGGTGCTGACAATGCCCAGCGTCACCGTGTTATCCAGTCCCAACGGGTTGCCCACGGCGATCGCCCAATCGCCCACCTGCACTACATCCGAATTGCCGAGGGTCGCAGCAGGTAAATCCTTGCCATTGATCTTGACGACGGCCAGGTCGGTGACTTCATCCACGCCCTGCACTTTGCCATCAAAGACGCGCCCATCCTTCAATGTGACCGTCACCCGGTCGGCCTTATCGACCACATGGGCATTGGTCAGGATCACCCCATTGCGATCGACGATAAAGCCTGATCCCTGGCCCCGCAACCGCTCCTGCTGCGGCAACCGGGAGAAGGTATCGTCGCCAAAAAATTGGCGGAAGAAGGGATCTTCCAACATCGAATCGGTGTTGCTCCGGCGAGTGACGGTTCGTTCCGTGTCAATCCGCACCACGGCTGGCCCCACCTTGGTCACTGCCGTTGCGACGAAGCTTTTGGGACTGGTGACTTCCGGTTGTGGGGCGATCGCGCTGGCGGCCATCATCGTTGTGGCGGGAGCCGTGGTATCCGCCCAGGCGGGGGGATCGGGGAACCCATCCAGGGCAAAGGCGATAGACAGGCACAGCGCAAACAGGGAGAAGACAAATCGCCGGAACAAGTGAGACAGGTTCACAAATCGCATAGCATCACCTACGAACAGAGCATGACGGTGGTTGGGCAGGACGGACGGAGACGGTTTTGACATCGCCAAATCTTTTCCCTATTCTGACAGGCTACCCCCGTCTCTCACTACGGAATTCTGGGGCGATCGGGTAGGGTTTCCCGACCTGGGCTAAGATCGGGAAGAGCATAAGGAATTATCATGGCAACTTCTGAACTTCCCGGCAAAGATGAGGCTGATTTATTAGCCGCCAATCTAAACCATTCGCATGAGCATGGGACTCATGGCCATGATCATGTGCATAGTGAGGAATCGCGGCGGCAGATTGTGAATCGGTTGTCTCGCATTGAAGGACATATTCGCGGCATTAAAACGATGGTGCAGGAAGACCGCACCTGTCCGGATGTGTTGGTGCAGGTGGCGGCAGTCCGAGGTGCCCTCGATCGCGTGGCTCGGATCATTCTCGATGAACACCTGACCCAATGTATTGCCCGCGCCGCCACTGCCGGGAATATGCAATCGGAAATTGAAGAACTGAAAGCGGCCCTCGATCGCTTCCTGCTGTAAGTTCAAAGAGGAGATGCAGGGGCGACCATGATCGGCTTACCCACATGCTTTTGTGGGGCGATCGCATCTTCTACCGTGATCGCGACTTTCGTCACCAATGCCCGATCGCGAAACGCCGCCGGGACGATGATGGCCTGTTCGGTCGTGCCGCGATCGTTGACCTGGAATGCCTGGGTTAAAATAGCATCCTTCTGATCCGTGGTGAATGGCGCAGCAGGTTGCAGCACCGTCCATAACACATAGACTTTCCCTGGCGGCAGGGGAGGCAGATTCTGAACCGCGATCGTCCCTTTTAAGGTCTGCGGATCAATCTTGACCTGCGCCGAAGCCAGACTGTTCGCCTGGGTCGATCGCAGTTGATACGTCAGCGCTACCGCCTGTTGCGTTTCCGCCTGACTCACCTGTAACGCCTGGGATAAGCGGTAATTGTTTACACCCAGCGCCACAATCACCGCAGCAGCAGCCAGTTCTAGCAGGCTACGGGGCGATCTCCAAAACGGCTGCGAGGGAGGACTGAACACAGGAGTAGGAGGACTGGATACCTCTGAAGCCGCAGCCAGGAGGCGGGATCGCAAGGCTGGCGGCGGACTCATAGGCGGCGGCGCGTAGGTTGTTTCCAGGGCTGATTGTAACTGCGCCACTTCGCCTGCGATCGCCGGATTAGTCGCCAGTAATTGCTCAAACTGAGCTGCCTCTTCCGAGCTGAGATTGCCGAGCACGTAGCCGGCGATTAATAGCTCTAATTCTTCCGCTGGCATCGTCATCGCCATGATCGTCTTTTATTCATTCCGTAAATCTTATAAGAGTTTGCCGCAATTTGAGCAGTCCTCTCCGGGCGCGGGTCTTCACCGTCCCCAAAGGGAGATCTAACTGTTGGGCAATTTCAGACTGACTGAATCCATCGTAATAAGCCAGTTGCAATATTTGCTGCTCATCGGTCGAGAGTTGCGCCAGTGCCGCTTGCACCTCCTGCGACTGTTCCTGCTGAAACGCCTGCTCCAACGGCTGGTTAACAGTTGCTTCAGGGGTTACTCCCTGCTGCCAGCGCTGCATCTTTTGGTGAGCACTCTGGCGCGATCGCACCCGATCGATCGCGCGCGACTTGGTTAAAATCGCGAGGAAAGTTCTGAGGGCACCCCGGCGGGGGTCATAGGTGCTGCCTTTCGCCAGGGTCAGAAAAATATCTTGCGTTAAGTCTTCCGCTTCCTGGGCATTCCCCAGCGTCCGCAGCGCTAAGCCATAGACTAACCCAGCGTGGCGATCGTACAAAATCCCCAGAGCAGCCTGCTGGCCATCCCACAATGCCAGGACTAATTCTGCATCGGTCGGAGTTGGCAGTGAAGAGGCTGGATTCCCAGATGGCTCAGAAGGCATGCTGCAAGGGGATTATTGTCATTACGTCCAAGGGTTAGCCGTCAGTATACTACGGGCAACCTGTAGCTTCCTGGGGCATCGCACCCATTCAGGCCGCTCATGCCGCCGGACGGAAATAGCCACGCAACTCACCCATCCGATTTTGTTGGGTGTGCAGGTCGATATACAGTTGGTTGGCTTGCAACGCCTGCTGCTGTTCGCTGGACAGGGTGTACTCGCCGCTAAAGGTGCCGCCCATCCCCATGTTGTTTGGCATCACCATGAGCGCCCCTTGAAACGGGCCATTTTCCGTCGCTGCACCCCGATGAATGTGGACCGCCGAGGTGACTTTGGGATTCGGGGGAGTCGCCGGATCAGTCGCATAATCCCGTAGGGGGCTGGACAGACCCCTGAAACTACCCTGCACCATTAAGCGATCGCCCATCAACGTCGCTTCCGCCATCCCCATCGCTGCCCCCACCACCGCTTTCGGGACAACAGTGTCACCACTCAGCGTCACCCTGAACTTTGACATCGCTGGCTTGCCCATCTTGCCCGCCACCACCGACTCAGACGGCTGCTCCGTCCTCATCGGCCACTGCATCTGATCCGGTTGGCCCATGTCCTGACTCCACAACGGTAGCGCCGACAGCCCCACCACCAGGATGCAGGTCACCAGGCTTAAGCAAACATTCAATAAAGACCGGGATCGTTTTAGCATTGGATTCACCCATTACTTAACTTCACCCCTAATACGCAACCGCGATCGCCTCGGATTTTCCCTTTACAAACGAAACAAGACAACACTCATGCCACGGTTCCAGCCCCTACTGGCACCATTGGGCGACCGTGTACCCACGAGTCTGGTAGTAGCGCGAGTCTCTGATCGAACCCACAATTCTCGGCTTGGGTGGCAACCCCCCAAACCCCCCGAATGCAGGGGTTTTGCATCTGAGAACACAAGACAATCTTTGTCAGTTCTCAGATGCAAAATTAGGCTGCGTCCCCCGAACCCCCTCCAGAGGGCAACGCTGGGGCTTCGCAACGAGACTCTGGTGGTGACGTTGTCCAGCTCATCTCATTGCTCTACACCAGATGGTATCTCCGGCTGGCTGTTGACCTACAGGTCTTGACAGCCTACAAGCCCAGTAACTCGTCTAACTCACTGAGCGCGTCGCAAGTTGGTGGTTTCGACTTAGAGCCAGAGTAAGGCATGACCGGTGCCGGCTGGGGCGGGGTGGGCGCAGGGCGATCGCTCAGCCCCAGCCCCCCATTACCCAAACTCGTGTTCCGGCTGAGATACTCATCCGCATACTTGCGAAAAACCGCCTCAACCGCTGCCCTGGCATTCTTCAAGCCCCATTCCTGGGCAATCAGCTCCGCCTTTTCCAGCACATCCTGACTCAACCTTATTTTGTTGTCATACATAGCTGTAACCCTTCAGCGATCGGATATAACCCCCGGACATTGGCAAACTGCGGGTCAGGAATCACTGCAAACAGTTTGCGACCCGCCAGCCGTTCAGTGATTAGATGCGAACCGCCGCCCGTTACCAGGAAGCGAGTCACCCGCGCCATGTAGGGCGTGTATTGGGCTTTCACCGTTTGGAAAATGCCCCGGAACCAAGGATCCAGATATTCTTCCAGCCAGGGTGCCCAGGATAGCCCCGTGTCGGCATACATATGTCCCTGCTTGAAGCCATCCATCACCAGACCGGGATCAACTGTGGTTCCCAGGGTATCGGTCAGGCGGCGATCGAAACTGATGGAAGCCGCCAGTTCATAAGACCCGCCCCGATCCATCACATTTTCGTCAATCACATCGCCTTCCGCATCCACTAAGCGCGACAGCCAAGTGCCGCCCCCAATATCCACGACAATGGTGTAGCCGCTGTCTGGAATCAACCCGAGGCGTTGGGCGTAGTAGTAAGCTCCCATGCCTTCCCGCTCGACCTGCACTTTATCCACGGTGACGGCGAACGGCACTCCATTGCGGGTGAATTCATGCACGCCCATTAATTGCGATCGCAGCGGCGCTTCATTCCGCAACAACTCAGGCGTAGAGATGTGCAGATTCAACGTAAATTCCGACTTCCCATCCCACGGTTCCAGGCAAGCATAGAGGTGCAACCGCGCCAACTCCACCTTATTTTCAATCACGGTTTGTTGTTGCCGCCGATATTTATACGCTTGCGACCCAAAATGATAGCGACCGCCATCGGGCAATTCAATCAAGGGCGAAGCATCGGTAAAGCGGACGGGATCGCGTCCCTGCGGCAGTTGGTAATGGACTGACCGAACGGCTTTAGGGCTATTGGTGCCGTCCCAGAATTTGAGATCATAGTTGCCCGCGTCTAGTGCTAAAGTGCGAGTAGAAATGCCAGGACTGGCAGGCTCCTTAATGGCCTTCGCTCGTCTGGTTTCTGTGGAAGTCATGATAGGTCTCCAGTGATGTGATGAAATAAGTTGGACGTACCACAGGTAGTGGCGACACGACAGATTTTAATTGTCTTAGCCCTACAACTAGAGTCGATTTATTCTATATCAGGCTGGCGAAATTGTTCACATTTGTCCCCGATCGCGTCCGAAAGCCCACAGGTACAAGAGTACTATATTTTCGGGTTAGTTTCAATGTCAACCCCAGGCAAATGGTTGAGGACGGGCAGCGATGACGACCCTGGAAGCCTTGCAATCTGGACAGTTGGCAGCCAGCCAACGACTTCAACTGGCGGCTGGACTCACGACTTTCCCGCCCGAAATTTTGCAACTGGCGGACACGCTGGAAATTTTGGATCTCACCCACAACCGACTGCACACCTTGCCGGATGAGGTGGCTGACTTCAAACAGCTCAAAATCCTCTTCCTGAGTCACAACGAATTTGAAGTCTTCCCGGCAGTGTTGGGGCAATGTCCGCAACTGCGCATGATTGGGTTCAAGGCAAATCGGATCAAAGTTGTGAGCGAACAGGCGTTACCGTCGTCCTTACGCTGGTTAATCCTGACAGATAATTACCTGGCGCAACTGCCTGATGACCTCGATCGCTGTCCGCAGTTACAAAAGCTGATGCTGGCGGGGAATCAGTTGCGATCGCTGCCAGAAAGTTTGAGTGCCTGTCAAAATTTGGAACTGATCCGCATCGCCGCCAATCAATTGGCTGAGTTACCCACGTGGTTATTCACCCTACCCCGCCTCGCCTGGTTAGCCTACGCCAGCAATCCCTGGTGCCAGTCTCCCGCGATCGCCCTGCCCAATCTGCCCAGCATTCCCTGGACCGATTTAACCCTGGTCGAGCAATTGGGCGAGGGCGCTTCGGGGATTACCTGGAAAGCTGTTTGGCAACAACCGCAGGAGGCGATCGCGGTCGCCGTCAAGTTATTCAAGGGGGGTGTCACCAGCGATGGCTTACCCTCGGACGAAATGCAAGCGGGACTGGCTGCGGGTGGTCATCCCCAGGTGGTGCAGGTAGTCGGCAAGTTGCGGGATCATCCCGAACAAACTGCGGGACTCGTCTTTGCCCTGATCCCGCCCGATTATCAGATTCTCGGCAATCCGCCCGACTTTGACTCCTGCACGCGAGACACCTACCCACCAGACACCGCGTTTGCTTTACCCCTGGTGCAAGCAATCGCCCGCACGATCGCCGCCGCCACTTACCACCTTCATCAACAGGGCATTTTGCATGGCGATTTGTACGCGCACAACATCTTAGTTAATAGCGCGGGGTCGGGATTGCTGGGTGATTTCGGTGCCGCCTCTTTTTATGATCCGGCAGATTTGCACCTGAGTCAGCAATTGCAGCGCCTCGAAGTCCGCGCCTTTGGCTGTCTCCTGGAAGATTTACTCGATCGCTGTCCTGCCACTGATTCCACCGCTGCTGAACTCACTCGCCTGCGGGACATTCAACACGCCTGTCTGCAACCCATCCCGGCTCACCGTCCTTTATTGGCTGACCTCTGCTCCCTGCTATGAGTCTTCGCATCTACGGCAATCGCGCCCTCAAAACTCTCCCCGGACAGGACACTCGCCCCACCCTGGCCAAAGTTCGGGAAGCCGTGTTCAACATCTGGCAGGGGCGGGTGCAGGGTTGCCGCTGGTTGGATCTCTGTGCGGGTAGCGGTTCCATGGGCGCGGAGGCATTATGTCGAGGGGCATCGGCGGCGATCGCGATCGAGCAGTCGAGTCGAGCCTGTGGCATCATTCAACAGAATTGGCAGCAGGTGGCACAACCGGAACAGGTGATTCAGGTGATGCGAGGGGATGTC
>JAIXVO010000514.1 GCA_027482985.1 Cyanobacteriota bacterium | reverse complement strand
GCCCACTTCCGATCAGCAATCCGTGCAGCACACGGTGGACGCAGTGTTGGCACGGGTAGATCGACGGTCTCATCTGACTAAAATCTGGGGGGGCATGGCGATCGCGGCTGTGGCTGTGGGTGCCATGACGACGACCCTGATTATGGGGAGTCCGTTTGAGCAGCGCACCGCTCGCCAAGTTCCCGTTGCTCCATCCTCACCCATCGCCCGTGAAGAACCTCTTTTAGTGGCGTTAGATAAACCCTTGGTGTCGATTCCTGCGACCGAAACGCCTGCGCCTAAGAGTACCTCTCCGCTAACCAATCCCAATAGCACAGTGCGGTAATCACCCTCAGCCCCCATTGCCCGGTTGGAGTGTGGTGCGCTGGTGATCATTTACGCCTTAAATCCTTTTCCTTGCCCTTGCCAATTGCCGATCGGGACAAGCTTCCCGTTCAAGCGTGAGATTTGTTCGGGAGTCATGACATATCCCCAGGCTGACACTAATGGCTGCCGTTGTGGAGTCAGGATGGGTAACCATTGGCGTTGATACTGATTGGCGGCGAAGCACTGTCCAGGAGCCACCCGCTGAAAAGCTTCCGGGTCATGTTGTTCAAATTCATCCAGTCGGATCAGTACTTCAGGGCTGGTAAAGGTCAGAAGATAGCCTTGCACGATGTCGTCAGGCTCTAGAGTCATAGCAGGGTAATCGAACGGCAAGTGATATAACCGCCCGATCGCGATCGCGGGTTGCGCCTCCACCACATCAGCGGCGCAGACTTGATGATTAATTTCGCCCGGTTTCAGGGTGCCATAGGTAAAAACGTGAATCATGGCGAATCCAGTGGGGAAACAGAAAGGGAATCTGCCAGTGGGTAGCGATCCCGAAGCAGGAGCGCTATTCTGAACAAAATTCATTGCAACCATCGGACAAATGACTAGTTTTCGTCAAGTCGGGGGCTGGGGGATCGCTGGGGCGGGGATAGTTTGCATGGCGATCGCCGCTCCGGTGGAAGCCCTGCAAGTGACCGTCACACCCGCTAACCCGAAATTAGGGGATACGTTGCGGGTGGTGGTGCGGTACGACGATCCCACCGTCACAACGGCCCCCGAAATCACCTTTAAGCAGCAAACATACCCCGCTTTTGCCAGCGGTAATCAGCAATTTCGCGCCCTGCTGCCCACCACGCCGCTGGATAAACCGGGGACGTTGACGCTACAGGTCGCGGGTGAGGGTAAAACGGAAACGGTGACGGTGAAGTTGGGCGATCGCAAATTTCCCACCCAATCGATCTGGCTGTCGGGGAAAGGCAGTGATGGCACCGACCATGAATTTGATCGAGTGGATGCCTTTAAAAAGTTAGTCACGCCCGAAAAACTGTGGTCAGGCAAGTTTTTGCGTCCCAATCGCGGACCGTTGACTTCTGGCTACGGCATTCGGCGTTATTACAATGGCGTTTTTGCCAAAGACTATTACCACCGTGGGGTAGACTACGCGGGGAATGCTGGTTCGCCAGTCGTCGCTCCGGCAGCGGGGCGGGTGGCACTGGTGGGGCGAGTCGCTCAGGGCTTCAAGCTGCATGGCAATACCATTGGCATTGATCATGGGCAGGGGGTGACGACCATTTACTTGCATCTGAGTAAAATCAATGTGAAGGAAGGCGATCTGGTGCAGCCCGGTCAAGTGATTGGGGCGGTCGGCTCCACGGGGGCTTCCACCGGGCCGCATTTGCACTGGGGGCTATATGTCAATGGCCTATCCGTCGATCCAGCACCCTGGCGCGATCGCGGATTTGACTAATTCTTTTTGAATCTTTGTAGAAGTGAATGGTTCAGGGATAAAAATCTAGGGCACCATTGATCAAGACTATTCATGTAAACTACTTACCGGAATGACAGGGACGAGGTGACAAAGAGTTTATGAGTATCGAAAAAATTGTCGAACAAGCTCTCCAAGATGGCTACCTGACTCCGGCAATGGAAGCTGAGGTTGGGCGCATTTGCGATACTGCCTCAGAACTGTCGATTGAGGAATACATGGCCCTCGATCGCCTGATGGGTGCCCTCCTGACGGGAGAAGTGGTGGCCGTTCCCCGGAAACAGTTCATCAACGTCATGGAAGAATTGGTGTTGACGGAGGCGATCGCCCGCGTGGCCGAGATCGAAGCCACCAGCGATCGCACGTTAGACCTAGGGGATATTGCCGCCTATGCCCTGAATCGCCTGCCGCCCCTCTATGCCACGACGGAAGAAGGGGCGACCTACCAGCGACAGCGAGCGAAAGAAGATTTGCAGGCGTTGATTGCCCAACAGGTGGGAGAAGCGATCGCCCGTAACCTGGATCGACCGGAGTTCTTCCCGGAACGGCAGGTGATCGGCAAGAGTTCCGGCGACGAAATTCTTACCCAGGTGAGTTCGTTGCTTCAGGCTTATGCCCCCAACTACGAGCAAGAATCCGCGAAGTAAGGTTATCTAACCGGTGGTTTGAGCAGTGGGAGGTTTCACAAACCTCCCACTGCTTTGATTGCAGTTACGGCTGCACCACGACCGGAGTGCCTTCAGAAACCTGGGCGTAAATGGCTTCAATGTCAGCATTCCGCATCCGCAAGCAGCCGTGAGAGACGGCCTCGCCAATCAGTTCTTCCTGATTGGTGCCGTGAAACCCAATTTCGGATTCGCCATCCGTCCAGAAGCCGACCCAGGCCACTCCTAAAGGATTATCCGCACCAGGGGGAATTTCTTCACCCGTGATCGGATGAACGAAGATGGGATTTTGCTCTTTGTTCAAGACTTGAAAGGTACCCGTTGGCGTTTCCCAACCTGCCTGTGCTACGGCGATGGGATAGGTTGCCTGGACGCTGCTGCCTCGGTACAACGTCACCTGGCGATCGCTTAAACTCACGACTAACCGCGCATCGGTTTGCGGGATGACTTTGGGCGATGGGGTGGGCGTGGGAGCCGCGATCGCGGCTTTGGCATTGGTGGCGACTGGATTTTGGAGAACGGCTTTGCGATCGCCCCGCACGATCCCTGCCATTTGTTTATGACGGAAAGAAAAGAGGCCGTTGGCACTGCCCCATTGCACCAGCAACAGAACCGCAGCGGTGCCCATACACAGGAACATGACACTGCGAGAAATTTGATCGTCAACCTTAGCGGGCATTGTCGCCAATTCCAATACACACCTAAGTACAAAAGTATCTGATCTCGCTGGAGAAAGCTATTCTGACCACAAAATTCTGCTATAAATTACGGATGTTCCCCATCAAAATAGTCTTTTTGTACTAAGAACCGTGGATTTCATCACCTGAAATTTGTGTAGGATGCCATTAGCATCGCGTCACGCATTGATTCCAGATTTTGATGCGTGATGGCGATCGCCTCACACATCTGACTGGTTTGACAAGTCTAAAATAGGGCTTTAGAAAAGTGGGTTTCGGCTTCTCTCAACCCACAGGTGGCCGAGTGTTGAGCGAAGTCGAAACACGGCTGCTAATGCCCACTTTTAGACCTGTCAAACCACTATGGGATTTGGCTGTAAAAGGCTTTCCGTTTGCCCTCATCCCCCAGCCCCTTCTCCCAGAGCGGGAGAAGGGGAGCCGGAAAGCCTTTCTCCCCGCCCATTTTGGGAGAGGGGAACACAAGGGGTGAGGGCGAAATTCGTTGCGTGCACTGATTCCTGGTTGTCTCCTATATGGAAATTCTCTCAGTTACGTTGAAAAACTTTAAGTCGCACCGCGATCGCCACTTTGTCTTTCAACCGGGAACGAATGCCATCTGTGGTGAAAACGGCGCTGGGAAGACGAGCATTCTGGAAGCGATCGCTTGGGTCTTGTTTGACTATCCTGGGGATTACAACCAG
>JAIXVO010000313.1 GCA_027482985.1 Cyanobacteriota bacterium | reverse complement strand
CCCCTTGCGGGGTGGTGGGTTAATGAACAATGGGTATGCAATAACGGTCCCAATTCTACCTGGCGGTTTCCGTCCCCTTGCGGGGTGGTGGGTTAATGAACGGTTTCGGATGTGGTAGACACCAAAAACCCAAGATGGTTTCCGTCCCCTTGCGGGGTGGTGGGTTAATGAACAATAAGGTTATTGCAATGGGGGCTTGCCACAAGGATAAGTTTCCGTCCCCTTGCGGGGTGGTGGGTTAATGAACCCTCGACCTCTGAAACCCCTACGGAGTAGGGCTTCCAGATACCCGTTTTCGCGGGGGTCATTTTACCTGTCAACAAGGTGGGGTTCATTCGCAATCAACAAGCTGGTAAAACAGTTGTAATGATTATACGACAGGCAATTCGCGGGGGTCAACGAACTTATGGGGTTTTCAAGGATCGGCGGAACCCCCTAAATTTAGCAGGTTCTCTATGGTTCAGGGGGGAGTATTTTTACTCATTTATCCCATCGCATGGGGCGGTAGACCTCTCGATCGCCCACCAAACAAGCGATATATTCCCATATTTGTAACTCAAAAAGCCGCCAATGATTCACTTTGTAACCAGTATGGGGATGTAACACCTCCGTCAAGAGCCGATCCTCCCAATGCTTCAAGAACTTCTTCAGTGCATCGGGATGCAGATACACGCCACCTCGCTCATCGGGTGGGGTAAAGTCCTCTGGCTTAAAAATCATCGAATTAATCAGATAGGCCACCAACGAATCCACCACCAACGCCCGAAACTCCTCCACCAAATCAGAAACAAGCGCCGGATGGTTTTCACGCGGGGTGTGCAGATTACCAAAGTGGGTATGCAGTCCTGCAATCTCAATCATGGAGTGGATGTTTTGGGAAAGTAAGGTATACCCCAGACTCAGCAAACTATTGATGGGATCGGTGGGCGGACGGCGAGTCCGCTGCTCAAATTGAAACGGCCCTTTGAGCAAGGTTGCCAACGCTTGAAAATACAGATTTGCCCCCTGCCCCTCGTAGCCCATCAATGCTTCCACCGATTCCGCCCGCGCCGCTTGCTCAATCAGGGTGGCTAAATCGGCGATCGCCTGGGTCGCTGGCTCTGTGCGGCGGCGACGATTCAACCGCATTAAGAAGATGCGAGAATTATGCAACTTTGCCAACACGATCGCCCGCGCCTGATTTTGCACAAATGCGGGATCGAACGATCGCTGCACTTGCTGAATCAAATATCTGACCTGCGCCTGTCCCGTCGTCTGTAACTGCCCAAAATAGCGCCCCTTACTCGATAGGTACAACACCGGAATTTTGTGTTGCAAGCACAGACTCACCGCCCCGTGAGACAAATTGGAGCAGCCAAACAGAACGATATGCGTCACCCGATTCACCGGCACACTGAGCTTTAGTTGATCCTCGTGATAGACCTGAAACTGCTTGTGTTGCACTCTGACATAGGCTCCTTGGTCAGTCACATATAGCGTCGTCATGGGTTCTCTCCAATAATGATCGGGTTGGTAAATCCGGTTTGGGCGGCGTAATTTGACAATGCTGCACACCTGGGGCGGTCTGCCGCCGCTGCGTCCTGGTCTTGCTTGCGAGGCTTCGGTAGTCCCTCGAAACCGTTCGGGTGGCTCCACCTTTCCCGCCGCAAAGTGGTAGCCCAGAAACACAAACGATTCATCCGGCGCAAAAATTTGAGTCTTTTCCGGTTGCAGCCTCAGATAACAGTCTTCCAGCCAATCCTGCATTAAGGTGAGCGCACGATTAGCCGCCAGCCAACTGGGGCACACCACCAGACAATCATCGCCATAGCGCACCAACGGCAAGCCTGCCGCCAAACAGCGGCGATCGAACTCACTCAAATACAAGTTTGCCAACGCCCCCGATAACACTCCCCCCTGCAACACCCCTTGATTGATAGGAAGCAGGCGCTGATTCAGCACCACCCCCGCCTTCAGTTGTTGCTCAATCAGTCGTACCAATCCTGGCTCCAACTTCATCCGCTCCAAGTGATGCAACAGCAGTGCCCAAGACAACTGATCAAAGAACTGCTGAATATCAGTCTTGAGCACCCAGGCTGGCTGTTGCTGGTAATACTCCATGACATGATCCACAGCCAGATGCGTGGAATAACCCGGACGGTAAGCATAGGCAACCGGACTAAGAATTTGATCCAGTTTGGGATAAATCGCTTGCAACAGAGACCGCTGCACAATCCGATCCTGCACCGTAGGAATCCCAATTAACCGCTGCCCACCGCTCTTTTTGCTCAGGTAAAAGCCTTTAGCTGGACTCGCTCGATACTGCTCCCATTGCAGTTGGTACTGCAAAATGCGAATTTGTTCTCTAGCAATCCCAGTAAACAACTCCACCGTCATGCCATCAATTCCCGCCGCTTTACTTCCCTGCCGCACCATCTCCCAGGATGTCAGCAGATGTTGCTCAGAAAATCGTATTTTGTTAAGTGGTTTGTCTCGTCCCATCTAGAATCTCCTTTTGGCAACAGATAAAAGCAGAGGCAACGGATTTAACACCGCCTAAACCATATAGAGGCAACAAATCATCCGTTTCCATCCGCTACCCCCTCCGTTACCCCCACCACTGCCCATCCGCTGCCAATCCGCTGCTAACATCTTCCCCAACCCCCATGTGAGTACCGATGTGAGTTCGGGGGGGAGAGATATGACTTTGGATATGAGTTGGGTTATTAATATAAGGAGGACTGGAGAAAAGCTGATGGCAGGGCGATCGCTCTATGCATCCAAAGCGGGAATTGAACGGGCTAGACAAGCACTGGCGCGGCGCAATTTGATCCAAAGATCGCTGGTGGATGAGGGGATTGCGTCGTGGTCTACGGTCAATAAGTTTTTTACCGGGAAGCCGGTAGCGCGCAACATTTTCCTGGAGATTTGCCATCGGCTGGATTTGGCGTGGGAGGCGATCGCGCAACCGCCTGATTTTGGGCAAGAGGACGACTCCGCTCCAGCCAGTTCCCAAGCCGCTACACCGGATGCGGCAACATCCTCCGATGCAGGGACGACGGCCCTGCTCAAAGCCGTTCAAGATTGCAGCACAGCGGCGAGAGAAGCCTTAACACCCCGAATTTTGGAGCGGATTCCTCGGTCAGTCGTGCGAGAGAAGTATTTACCCGCGATCGCACGGGGTGTGACGGGTGAACTGCAGCGGGTCATTCCGATCGTGGGTCCGGCAGGATATGGCAAAAGTACCATCCTGGGAGACATTTACGACGAATTGCAGCAAATGGATGTCCCGTGGGTCGGGTTAATTCTGTGCAGTTCACTGGTACTGTCTACCGGATTTGTCTCGTTTACGTCTTATTCCATGGTGGCAGCGACATTTTCTCCCGGTGCGCTTGCCTCAGATGTCACGACCCCATCACCCTATCAAACGTCGTTGTTAGAAGGGGGATTCGGCAAAAGCCTCTGTGGACAGCCGCGATCGATTATCGATGTGGTTGATCACCTGATTACCCTGCAAGGTCGAGGCGTATTGCTGATTGACACGCTTGATCTGGTCGTGAATCGTGATTTTGTGCCGGCTTTTGGATTGTTACTCAGACAATTGCTAGAAAAAGGCGTGACGGTTGTCTTTACCTGTCGCGATCATGAGTACAACGACTTCTTAGAGCCAACTCGGGAAAAATTGGCAGGACTTTCCCAACGCATCGATCGCCATCTTGTTCCCAATTTTAATGCAGCTGAAATTCGAGCCGCCGCCGAAGCCTTTTTTAACCAGCTTGAACCAGATGCTCCAGCGCGAGGTAAAGCCTTTGCCGAAAATATCCTGGCACTCTCAGCCGATTATCGACCGCTACTCGATATTATTCAAAATCCGCTCCTCCTTGCCTTGCTGTGCGATTTATTTGCGATCGCGGGAACGGTGCCCGCAGACTTAACCGTCAGCAAACTGTATCAACGCTATTGGCAAGAGAAAGTTGCCTATAGTCGCTTCGAGCAGCAAGACTCAACCCTGCTTGCCATCGAAAAGGAAAACTTTTGTTTGACCCTGGCACGAGTATTGTTCGACCTTTCGAGCGATCGCTTATGTGAATCGATTCATCGGGATGAATTACCAATTCAATTCACAGAGACTACCGCCAAAGCCTACAACGATTTATTGAGCGAAGGGGTGATTGAGCGGCTCCCCTCTCGCAAAATTCATTTCTTTCATCAAACGCTACTGGAATACGCGATCGCCTATTGGCTGACTCGTCATAGCGCCCAACCTCAACGGCAGCAACTCCTTGAGTCCCTCAATCAACTGGGGAGTCTCGCCAAATCCTACTGGCTCCCAGTGATCCGGCAACTTTTGACCATTGTGGAAACGGAAGCTGAATTTGACCAGCTAGTCGCTCAGTTAAATCCACGAGATATGGGTGTGTTTGGTGCGGTGGTGCTGGCTGCCACTTCTCGCGATCAACCGGAGGCGCTACGCCGACTCCTGCCCACTGCCCTAGAACTGGGTGAAGCCTACCAACGTCGGTTGCGCCAAGCGATTAGTTCTGCCCCACGCCCTTTGATCGAAAACCTGTGGGATATGCTACTCACACTTCTAGACCAGGCACAACACACCACGGCGGGGAACACCGCACAACTGGCAGGCGATCTCCTCGCTCGGTGGTGGCATGAGTTGAAGTTCAAACTACCTGAGACGCTTGCTGCAATCAGTCGGCGCAACCAGGTTGTTGATGTTCCAGGTTTTGAACAACAGGGCGACCGAGCTTTATTGGCTGGTTGGCTACTTCATCCCTGTCTGCCGCTGATTCAAGCCAATCCACAGCCTTTTCTGCTCGACACCCTCCAAACCCATCTGCCGATTTTAGGGTACGGCACCTATGCCACGGTGATTCAACTCCATACGACACCAACTGTCTCGATCGCGGCGCAACAGGCGTTACTCCAGCAATTAAGGCAGGCTCCAATTCCGAGACAAGAATTAGTTGAACGCGCCATGTGTGATTTTCTGGCGGTAATTCTGCAAGAACACATCAAGCTCCCCAACTTTCCGCTCGGCAATACTTGGACAGACATGCTGTATCAGGATCATCTTCCCGGCTGGAACGTTGCTCAGGCAAAAGCGATCGGGCGATGGATTGCTAGTGATGAAATGACTTTAGCTGCCATTCTCAAAGACTTAGTACTGGGTGACTCACAACATTTGGGACAAAATCTCATTGCCTTGACTGAAAGTATTCAGCAGGGTGCAGCATCGAGTTTAGTGCATCAATTAGTACAGTTAAAACTAGAGTCCTTAGCTGCTGAAAATTGTCAGTGTCTTGGTTCCTTGTTGATTCGATGTGTTAGTCAACTCGATATGGATACCCAAGATCGTCTAGCACAGTGGCTACAACCCTTTACCCGTGATCATGGTGAACTGCTCTGTGCATTATTCGATGTTTTGGCAGATGCCTCACCAACCGCTAGAAGCACCCTGGAGCAACTATTAGACACCCTCCCTCCAGCAAAACAGACCCAGGTGCAGAATCAACTGCTGCGGTTCCAGGCGATCGCGCATCACCCGCCACTCAGCACGTTTGACAAAGCCACGCAACGATTTTTGATCAACGTCTATCGGCAACAGGCAGCGACTCAGGCAGAAGCGCTACACCGTTTGCTAGAGGCATCCCTGTGCCCAATGAAGGATGTCGCCTTGCCAGCTAGCAAAGATTTGGATCAGGTTGCTGGCACTTTCCTCACGACATCTCAGTTGGTGCCGTTGCTCCGATCATCTTTCCCAGGAGTCCGTGCAAATGCCTTAAATGCCCTCATCAACTTGGTCACTCAGTCCTCCAAAAATTTGATCGATGAAGCATTGAAGTCTATTTATGAGATTGCCGCCCAGGAAGAGAATCAAACGGTTAATCGCTTGATTTGCCACCTCACGGCAATCTGGGTCAGACAAGAACAACGGGTGCCAGCCGGAATTCTGGCAGGACTAGCCGGAGTGCCCGACCGTTTGCGATCACAAAATTTATTGGATGGTGGCACTGCCCGCTCAGTGATGGATGCCCTCAAAGCGATCGCTCAATCAGAAGCCGATACGGTAGACCTGATGCAACTTCAGCAGGCTGTTAAAAATCTGCTGACCTCAATCAACATCAAGCAAATTCGCAATAGTGAATCGGAAATGATTGATCTCTTGAGTGCAATGCATCGACTTGACCATGATTTTCTTGCAATGTTCGTGCATGAAAATTGTTCTCTACTTGCCAGAAAAGGCTGGAATCAAAAT
>JAIXVO010000006.1 GCA_027482985.1 Cyanobacteriota bacterium | reverse complement strand
TCGCATTACAGCGCGGCAACCCGTATCTAATGTGAGTTCACCAGGTGGGATTAATTTCTCGGTGGGGGCTGGACGAGACATCAACCGTCTACCGGGGGCACTGCCCAGCGGCGGCGAACTGAGACGACTGCGGTTTGAAGCGGAACGAGTTGATTTTACGCCGGAAGGCTGGGTCGCCCAAAAAATTGATATTGCGAATGATCCGTTTTCCCCGCCGGAATTGGTGTGGCGAGCGGATAAGGCCGTGTTGACGCGAATTTCACCCCTGCGAGATGAAATTGTTGCCACCCGTCCCCGGCTGGTTTTTGATCAGAAGGTGTCCGTGCCCTTTTTGCGGCGGCGCTTTGTCCTCAGTCGAGCCGAGCAGGAACCTGCCCTATTCCGGTTTGGGTTCGACAACCAGGATCGGGGGGGGTTGTTCGTTGAAGGCATTATCAATGTCGTCAGTAGCGAGAAGGTAAATTTCTCGATCTATCCCCAGATCTTCCTGCAGCGGATGTTTTTGGGCGAAACCAGCGAAGGCATTGGCGATCTCAATAACTATGGCATCCGGGCAGCACTCGACGTGAACTTTAGCGATCGCACCATTTTGCGGGGGCGGGCGGCGCTCACCTCGTTCGATCTGGATGAGTTTGACAATCGCCTCCGCGCCAGTGTGCGGTTAGAACAACAGGTGTTACCGACAGCGTTTGGCTTTCATAAAGTGGCGCTAGAGTACAGTTTCCGCGATCGCCTGTTTAATGGCTCCCTTGGTTTTCAAACGGTGCAAACCAGCTTAGGCGCAGTCTTCCAGTCGCCCAACATTACCCTGGGCAAATCCGGCTTCGTGGTCAACTATCAAGCGGGTTACCAATTAATTACCGCTGACACCGATCGGGAAGATCTGCTGGAACCTGTTCGCACGAATAGCCTGGTGCAGTTGAGCCGCTTTCAAGCCACCGCTGGCATTGGGCGCACGTTTATGTTGTGGACGGGCAAACCGCTCCCGGCCACGCGCAACGAAGGGTTGAACTACACCGCCAATCCGGTGGTTCCTCAAATCTCTTTATCGACCACCCTGCGCGGCGTATTCAGCCAATACAGCAGTGGGGATAGTCAGCAAGACCTGATCGGCACCGTGGGTCTATTCGCCCAATTCGGTCATTTCTCGCGTCCCTTCTTCGACTACACCTCCGTCGGTGTGTCCTATAGCCAGGTGATTGGCAGCGGGTCCTCGCCCTTCCTGTTCGATCGCACCGTAGACAACCGGATTCTGTCTCTGTCCTTCTTCCAACAACTCTATGGGCCGGTGCGCGTCGGGGTGCAAACCTCGATTAATGTTGATACGCGGGATGCCTTCAGCACGGATGTGTTTCTGGAGTACAGCCGCCGCACGCATGGGATTGTTGTGCGGTACAATCCAGTCCTGGAGATTGGCTCCATTAGCTTCCGAGTGAATGATTTTAACTGGACAGGCACCGCTGAACCATTTGCAGGTTCCGGTGTGGTGCCCGTGGAAGCAGGCGTAGAACGTCGATAACGTCGCATAAGGTGAATACGGAGTGGCTTCGGTTGAACGGATTAAACAGGACATCGCCGCTTTGCATCAGTCCACCCAGTCCTTAGCGGGGGAACTGCATCAAGCTTACGGTGATTACTTGCGGGCATTAGGGCAAGCTTTACGGCAGCAGATAGTGTTGTCGGGTTATCAGGTGTGTACGCAAGGCTATCCCAGGCAGTTTTTGGGTTTGTCGTTGAGCCAGCGGCAGGCTTTGCAGCGATCGCTGCGAGAGTTAGCCCAACACACTCAAGCGGCCCTCCTGGAACTTTTGTCGCCCCCTGGCAGCAGCAGCGCCGAGTTGCCAGTAGGAGGTGATGCCGATGCCTCTACACCGACCGCCGTTGAACCTGTAGCGGAAACACCAGCCCTGCCGAAGCCCCTGAACCCGGTGGGCTTATCCCACTGGCAGGAGCGATTGGAAGCGGCGATCGCCCACGAATTTCGGGTCGTGACCTTAAAAGCGAATCGGGTGTTGCAACAGGCGGGGATTTTGCCCAACCAACTACCCGCATTTCTCCAAGCCACCTCACAACTGGCGGCAGATAGCGAAGATCCGGATGCGCCCCAAATGCTGGATTTTCTCATGGAGGCGCAAAGTCAGGCTGAGGACGAGGACGATGACGAAAATGGGACAACGCTGTCGATGATTGTGCAACTGGTGGCGGTGCAGCTCCAACTGACGGATGTGGAGTTCGCGGATGGCACCACCACGGTACTGCGGAATCGCTTGCGGAGTTTGGCGGCACGACTCAAAACCTTGAAACAGACCTATTTGAAAAAAGAACGGGAGTTAACGATCGCCGCTGCCCAGGATGCCTGGCGATCGGCCTGGATCGAGGATTAACCTTGTCCAATTGTGAGGAAACCGTGTAGGGTGGAAGCCAGGATTGACCTGCCCTCACTCATGTTTGAAGTCGATCGTGTTGCAGTCCCATGTCATCTCCCTCCCCTGAGTCTCCTGACCATACGCCCGATTGGGTGCGCCTGCAAAATGCCCTGTCTTATGAAGCCAAGAACGGGTTTAATGATTTGCAGGGTAAACAATTTCGCTTTAGTGAATTTCTCAACCACACGCTGAGTGCGCCGCCCGAAGCGTTTCCACCCACCCACCAGGATCGCTGGCAAAATTTAAGTCAGGAATACACCCGCTACTCCGACATGACCTTTGCCCAACGCCAACACCTGGTGGCGGAGACGCGCCGCTACTTGCATCAGGCTCGGCAGGACTGGGAAGGCCAGGCGGCGCAGGCACAGGGCAGAGGGCAGGGGGCAGACGGAGCCGTCCAGGGTGATGTTGCAGGTTTGGCAAACCTTGGGATGGACAAACCCAAGCCGCAGCGGAGTAAAGCGCCTAAAGTGGCGGCAGTGGGAGAGGGTCAGCGGGCGATCGCGTTGGATCAGCCGTTGACTTACTTGCCGGGGGTGGGGCCGAAGAATGCCGAGCGGTTGGCAAAATTGGGGCTGCTGACGGTGCGAGATTTGTTGTATTACTATCCCCGCGACCATCTGGACTATGCCCGACAGGTCACGATTCGCGAGTTGCAGGAAGGGGAAACGGTGACGCTGGTGGCGTTCGTCAAACGCTGCAATTGTTTTACCAGTCCCAAAAATGGCAAGCTGACGATTTTGGAATTAGTCGTCCGCGACCACACGGGACAAATGCGCCTGAGTCGGTTTTATGCGGGGAGTCGGTTCAGCAGTCGCGCGTGGCAGGAACAACAGAAGCGGTTATATCTCCCCGGTGCCGCGATCGCCGCTTCGGGGTTGGTCAAACGCAGCAAATATGGCGTGACACTGGAAGATCCAGAGATTGAAGTGTTGGATCATTCTGGCGATGAAATTGATTCCTTAACCGTGGGGCGATTGGTGCCGATTTACCCGCTAACGGAAGGGGTCGGCGCTGATTTGGTGCGGCGCACAGTTGTCACCGCCTTACCCGCTGCCACCCAAATTCAGGAAGCCTTGCCCGCCGGACTTCGCCAGCCTTACGAGTTGATTGAAGTCCAGGCGGCGATCGCCCATATTCACTTTCCCCCCGATACCGCCGCTCTGGAAGCAGCCCGTCATCGCCTCGTATTTGATGAATTTTTCTACTTGCAATTAGGGTTACTCAAACGCCGTAAAGCCCTGCAAAAAACTCAAGCTAGTGCAGTCCTGGCACCGACGGGCGAACTGATTGAAAACTTTTACAAAATCTTACCCTTCCAATTCACAGGTGCTCAACAACGAGTGGTGAATGATATTCTCAATGACTTACAAAAGCCTACACCGATGAATCGCTTAGTGCAGGGCGATGTCGGGTCAGGAAAAACAGTGGTTGCAGTCGTCGCGATGTTAGCCGCGATTCAATCTGGTTATCAAGCCGCTCTAATGGCACCCACCGAAGTCCTCGCCGAACAACACTATCGCAAATTAGTCAGTTGGTTGAACCTACTCCACATTCCCGTCGAACTGCTCACGGGTTCCACCAAAACTGCCAAACGGCGCGAAATCCATGCTCAGCTGGAAACGGGAGAGTTGCCCGTATTGGTGGGCACCCACGCCCTGATTCAAAATCCCGTTAATTTTCAGCGGCTAGGTTTGGTGGTGATCGATGAGCAACATCGATTTGGGGTAGAACAACGCGCCAAACTCCAGCAAAAAGGCGAACATCCCCACGTTCTAACGATGACTGCCACGCCCATTCCGCGCACCCTCGCCCTCACCCTGCATGGCGATCTGGATGTCAGCCAGATTGATGAACTGCCCCCCGGTCGCAAACCGATTCAAACGACAGTCTTGGCGGGTCAAGATCGGCTGCAAGCCTATGACCTGATGCGGCGCGAAATTGCCCAGGGACGGCAGGTATATGTCGTGTTGCCCTTAGTCGATGAGTCCGAAAAGTTGGATCTTAAATCGGCGATCGCGGAATATCAGGAACTCCAGGAAAGCGTCTTTCCCGAATTCAAAATCGGGTTGCTCCACGGACGCATGACCTCAGCCGAAAAAGAGGACGCGATCAACCAATTTCGCGACAACCACACCCAAATTCTGGTTTCCACCACCGTGGTAGAAGTCGGGGTCGATGTCCCCAATGCCTCAGTGATGTTGATTGAACACGCCGAACGCTTTGGTTTATCGCAACTCCACCAACTCCGAGGCCGAGTCGGACGCGGTGCCGCCCAATCTTTTTGTTTATTGATGAGCAGTTCCCGCAGTGAAACCGCTCGCCAACGTTTAAAAGTCCTGGAACAATCCCAGGATGGTTTCTTCATCTCCGAAATGGATATGCGCTTTCGGGGTCCCGGCGAAGTTTTAGGCACCCGCCAATCTGGTCTACCCGACTTTGCTTTAGCGAGTTTAGTGGAAGATCAACAAGTCTTAGAACAGGCTCGTGAAGCCGCTGAGAAAGCGATCGCCAAAGACGAAACCCTCACCCGCTGGCCTCTCATGCAACAAGAACTCGAATACCGCTATCAACGCTTAATGGGCGGCGCGATTTTGACCTAGGGAGGAGAGGGAGCTCTTGTAGGTTGGGTTGAAGCATGAAACCCAACACCCCCAGACTCTTTCAATGGCACCGTTGTTTTCTCCCTTACCCTGTCCATTCTAATAAGATGGAGTCGAGCATCAAGCCATGCAATATCGTCGCGCCCAAACACCCGGAGCAACCTATTTTTTCACCCTCGTGACCCATCAACGCCAACCACTTTTCCAGCATCTAGACTGCATTGAGATTCTCCGTCAAGCCTTTCGCCACGTAAAACAAACGCATCCCTTTACGATTGATGCGATCTCCATTCTCCCCGATCACCTCCACTGCATCTGGACACTGCCCCCTGACGATGCCGACTTCTCTCAACGTTGGCGGTTGATCAAAAGTGAGTTTACTCGTCATTGCCCCACCCAGTTTCGCCAGCAGCCATCTGCCGCACGGCAACACAAAGGCGAACAAGCCCTATGGCAACGTCGGTTTTGGGAACATCAAATTCGTGATGAAACTGATTTTGTTCAGCATGTGGATTACATTCATTACAACCCCGTGAGACATAGGTTAGTGGAAGCACCCAAAGATTGGGTCTATTCTAGTTTTCATCGGGCTGTGCGTTGGGGATTATATGCTCAAGATTGGGGTGCAACAGGCAAAATTGAGGGATTGGATGGAGTTGGTAAGGAGTGATTCTGTGTTGGGTTTCATGCTTCAACCCAACCTACAAGAGCGGCGATCGGACTGTAATCTAAGTGCAAAAAGTCAATCAAATCTTAAAGTATAAACCAATGATAGACACGACTATCCTAGTTAAGTATCAGCCACAATCTGATGCTGACCTACCTCCTACTGAGCTTGGGCCTTGGCAAAAAACAGCAGACGCTACTTATCCTTACTGCACCACAGTTAGTCTCGTTGAGTTTTATCTCTACGGAAAAAAGACGAACCTTGTAGGGAGTGTGATTAACTATGAGTACACAAGGCTCATTAGCCTCCAAGAGTACAAGAATAATCAACAGGTATACTTCGAAGAGAGTTTAGCAGCAAAACAAAAAGACTTAGTTTATATAGGCTTAGACGGAGAGTTTGGGTTTAGATCAGATTGGCCGTCTAGACCTTTCTACATTCTTGCTGGGCCAGAAGTAAAACCCGAATGGTTTTGGACTTTCGTTAATCTTTATGCAATTTGGACTGGTACAGAAGAGGAGCTTGACGAATTCTTTTTAGGAAAGAGTTTAATTACGGAAATGCTGAAAGAATCAGAAAAAGAAAAGGCACGTCTAGGGGAGTTAAATTGGGCACATTACTTGCAAACACAAGGAATAGAAGTGGATTGACGAGTTCATTAAACTTTCTTGCTGAGATTTTTATTAGTTTTACTGTTTGCATTATGCACGTTTACTTTACCAACGTCTGCAAATGAGTTAGCTCCTGCAGGCATTGTTGCTTTAGGCAATGCTGGACCAATCCGATACTTATCCGGCTATCTAGTTTGTACCTACAGCCTTAAAACAGAAGTGGGAAACGCACAGTATTAGCTTCGTAGGTTGGGTCGAGCGTAGTCAATCCATTGATTCAGCCCTCGTTATCTCTGGCGAAACCCAACATCGGTAGACCTCAATTTGCGCTAAACGTGGGTGTCAGGATTTAGGCTAACGGACACTAGCCGCGATCGCATTGATTATGGCTCTTCCGGCTTCGCGCTGATAAGACAAACTTATGTCATACCAGTTCTGTGTTTCAGCCGTCGGGCGAACAAGTTTTTGTAGCATCCTATACGGTTTTAACCCTAGATCCGGGAGAGCCTTGATTATTCACTTTTCCTACACTGTATTCTCGCCAGTTTGCGAGGGGGAATCAGGCGGTAGACAACCCCAGTCACCAGACCTTTAGAATTAGTAGGAAGTGCGAGAGGGCGAGCCGATGCAAATTACCTTGAACCTACCTGATAGCCTCAGCCAAACCGAAACCTTTAACCAGAGCGACTGGCTCCGGGAAATTGCGATCGCCCTGTTTCAGCAGAAGCGGATTTCCCTCAGCCGCGCTAGCAAAATTGCTGAGATGGAAATCATGGACTTTCAAAAGCTGCTGGCAAATCGCGGCATTTGTGTTCATTACGATGTAGAAGACTTGGAGCAGGATGTTCAGCATCTGCGCGATCGGGGCTGGTTATGATCGTTGTCAGCGATACTTCCGCTCTCTCGAATCTGGCTATCGTTAATCATCTCTGGCTGCTAGAAGCGATTTACCAAACCGTGATTATTCCTGACGTTGTTGCGACCGAACTCGCAGCCGCCAGCAAACCAACCATTTCAACCATTCTCCAACTGGGCTGGATTCAAACCCAATCCCTCACCAATTCCCAACTTGCCAATCAACTTCAACAAGAACGGGGTCTAGATGCTGGAGAAGCAAATGCTATAGCCTTAGCGCTTGAGCTACAAGCCGATGATTTACTCATTGATGAAAGTTTGGGACGACAAGAGGCGCTCCGACTGGGGCTGTCTATCATCGGTATTCTGGGTGTGCTGCTGGTTGCTAAACAAAGAAGCCTCATTCCTCAAGTTCAACCCGTTATGGATACCTTGATCGATCAAGCTGGCTTTCGTGTCAGTTCCCAACTTTACCAGCGCGTCTTAGCGCTTGCTCAAGAACTTGAGTAAAGGGCACGCCGAGACTGTCTGTCGCGCGATCGCCCCCTTCATCGCTTGAGTCAGGCGTCCTCAATCCATTGATTCAACCCTCCTTCTCTCCAGCAAAACTCATCATCGGTAGCCCTCAACTTGGTTCAAATGTTGGGTTTCAGGCTTCAGGCTAACGAACAAGAGCCGCGATCGCGCTGATTATATTCAACGCAACCCACTAACCCATAGCATCTGGAAGTAGGGGCGATCGCCCCACCCCAAGTAAAATCTAAGAAGATAAAGACTGGTGAAGCAGAATGTTAAAAAGCTATGAAGCGATTCTTGAAAATGGGCAGATGAAATGGGTTGCAGATCAGCCAAACGTCCAGTCTGCTCGTGTAATCGTGACCATTTTGGAAGAAACCACACCGCGATCGCCGCGCCGGACTGCGGCACCCGCGATCGCAGGTCAAGGCAAAACCTTAGGCGATTTAGTGAGTCCCATCATCGATGAGCAAGACTGGGAATGTCTCAAGTAATCATCCTAGACACCCATATTTGGATCTGGTTCATCACTCAAGAGTTTGAGCGATTTCCGGCACACTGGCAACCTGCGATCGAGACAGCAGAGCAAGTGGGAATATCTCCTGTTTCCTGTTTTGAGATGGCATTGGCTCATCACCGGGGGCGGCTAGAACTCCGATGTGAAGTTGATGTTTGGCTTCAGTAAGCGCTGGAACCATCAGGAATTGTCTTGTTCCCAATCACTGCTGAGATTGCTTATCAAGCCGTAAACCTATCCCCAGTTCATCGCGATCCCTTTGATCGTTTGATCATCGCTACAGCGATTAGTGCCAATGCAAAACTTGCAAGCGTTGACGGTTTGTTCTCTGCTTATCCTGAACTAAATTCAGTTTTGATGGATTAGCGATCGCCCCCTTCATAGCTTGAGTCAAGCGCCGTCAATCCATTGATTCAGCCCTCGTTCTCTCTGGCGAAACCCAACATCGGCAGACCTCAACTTGGTTCAAATGTTGGGTTTCAGGCTAACGGACGAGATCCGCGATCGCATAACCTGATGATGAGTTCAAACTGTGGCGTAACCTGAGTACTGGCGCAGATAAGGGGGTTGAAAGCCAATGACAATATCTTCTTTGGGAATCCCTTGCTCAACCAGATTTTGACCAACATCTAATTCAGTGTTGTTAATCTGAATCCAAATTTTGTCATCCTTAATATCTAAATGGATTGAACAGCCGTAGATTCTTTCTTTTTTATCCCAGCCGATCGCAACGACCTGGTAATGGTCGTGTTCAGTGTCAAACACGGTTTGAATTTCAATATCACCGTAAGATGGTTTGTGGGCAGCATATTGCTCTAGCAGTTGTTTGATGACAGTTCGATAAGTTTGAATTTTTTCTAGATTTGCCATAGCAGAATTACCTCAGTTTCAATGTCATACACAAAAAGTTCGAGTTGATATTGCTCAATTACCATCCGGGGAAACTCTTTTTGGAAAAATGTTCGGTAAGCAATATCAGGAACAGCAAGAAATAATTGTCGTTCTGGATCAGCGGCTTTTAATGCGACACGATAGTTGATGAATTGCCCGATCGCAAGGTGAAAGTCGGTAATACTGGAAGTGCTGATAAAGCTTTTGATTTCGACCGCGATCTTTTTGCCATCGCGTTCAGCGGCGAGTAGTTTCTCTGCGCCAAGGTCGATGAAGAAATCGATCCCGCCGACCTTGAGAAATAGAGGATCATCAGTGATTTGCCAACCGTCTTTGATCAAGGCAGTTTTGACTACATCATGGAACAGATCCTTTGCCATCCGTCATCACCTCCATCGTTGCGCCCCGCCTATTCGATATTGTAGTGCGATCGCAACTTTGTATAGAAAGTTACAACTTCAACCGAGTATCAAGCAAATAATACAAAGGCTTTGGCCTTGTTGCAAAAGTACACAATTTATTTGTTTCGGTTTTGAATCCCTATGCCCAAACGTCGAGATGTCCTTTTGGGAGGTGCGGCGATCGCTGCTGCGGCCTCTGCTGCTGGTTTACCGAAAGCGATCGCGCAACAACCTACGAATCGCCCTGAAATGAAGGCCCTCCAGGATGGGCGCATCGGTCAGTATGAGGGCGGCGTTTACCTGCTGCCAGCGACCGATGAAACCGTGCAGTGGGGGTGGTTTAACAATGCGGAAACGCCCCGTGCCCGGATTAAATCGGGAGACACTGTGGTGATGGAAACCATGATGGCTTCCCAAAATCAAATTTTGCCGGGCATCTCGATTGATCGCATCACCAAGCTGCGAGTTGACAATCCTGGTCGCGGCCCCCATACCGTCACTGGCCCCATTTTTGTGGAAGGGGCTGCACCGGGCGATACACTCAAAATTCGGATTAATCGCATTGTGCCGCGTCCCTATGGCGCGAACTGGAACCTACCGGGGACGCTGAAGCTGGGGCAATTCCCAGACAAGTTTCCCGAACCCCAGGTAAAGTATTTCTTCCTCGATACCAAACGCCGCACCACCCAGTTTCTCCCTGGGATTGAACTCCCGGTGCGTCCCTTTCCCGGCATTTTAGGCGTTGCCCGTCCCGATAGTGGCCGCTATAGTACCGTCCCTCCCGGTCCCTGGGGTGGCAACCTGGATTGCCGCGAAATGGTGGAAGGGACGACGGTTTACCTGCCTGTCTTTGTGGATGGCGCGCTCCTGTGGTCAGGCGACTCCCACGCTGTTCAGGGTAACGGCGAGATTAACCTGACCGCGATCGAGAGTGCTTTCAGTGAATTGAACCTGACGATTAGCGTGATCAAGCGGCAGAAACTAGCGTGGCCTCGCATCGAGTCGGCAACCCACTGGATTACGATGGGCTACGATCGCGACCTGAACAAAGCGATCGCCATTTTGGAAGAGGAAACGGTGAAATTCCTGGCCGAATCGAAAGGCATGAACGCGACGGCAGCCCGCCAATTCATGCTGGATTACGGCGACTGTCAGGTGGCAGAAGTGGTGAACCAGTTGAAAGGGGTTTACTGCATGTTGCCGAAAAATCCCACGGCCAAAATCGCCGCCCGCCCTACCGCAGACACGCCCAAAAACTACGTCACGGTAGGCACTAATGCCGATGCGATGGAAGCCATGAATATTGCTGCCATGCAACTGATTGAACGGGTGCAAAAAGTGAAGGGACTGTCGGGGCTCAATGCCTACTCCTTGGCGAGTTTGGCAATGGATACCCGCATTGGCCGCTTGGAACCTGGAGCCAAAACGATTCATTGTCTGATGCCCAAATCCCTTTGGGTGAAAGGCTAATCAGGCACCCATGACTTGATGGGGGCGATCGCGGTTAGGGGTATGGATGAAAATCAGATCCCGGCGATGCGTTACGGCTAGCGCCTAACACATCCTACGGTGGAGACATAATTTCAGGGCAAATTCCTTCGCTAACCGCGATCGCCCCCTGTCCACCAGACCTCTACCCCTGCTTTTACTAAAGTCCGTGACGGGTGAGGAGTTGGGAAAAGCAATGGTGAGTCGTTTTTTTCGCACAAAAGCTAGAGACAAATTCGCGACCATTTTCGCCTAAGATTTCGCACTGAATGACGTTTTGCCATAGCTCTCGAATTGCATTCGCTAAAGACTCAGGATTGCCAGCGTCATAGAGGATGGCGTTGGAGTTGTGGAAGGCGTAATCACTGACATTCGGTAAATTGGCAGTGACAAAGGTTTTACCCAGCCGCATGGCAGTGACCAGCATAGCCGCATCACAGGGTTGATGGGGCTGGCGCAGCGGCAGGACCAGAAAGCGAGCATGCTTGAGCAGGTTTAAGCGGGCGGTAGCAGTGATTCCCGATTGCAAGATGACATTGGGCGGAAGGGGCACTCCGATCGCCCGACCGCGAGGGGTCACCAGCACTAACGGAATTTCCGGTAAGCGAGCGATCGCGGCCATCAGGGTGCGGTGATCCTGACCGCGATCGCTGATGACACAAATGTATTCTCCCGTCACCAGCGGTGGCGTTAGCGACACGTCTGGTGTGGGGTGACTCCAGTGCTGCATCTCAAACCGGCCGCAGGGAATCCCCAGGGACTCGCTATAGAACTGCCGTTCGGCCCGCGAATGCACAATGAATCGACTCACGCTGGAATACACCCACTGCGCCAGGACATAATGCAGCCCGTGGGGAATGCGGGGTCGATAAAAGCCCAGAGCAACATGCTCCACCGAGACTTGCTGGAGGAGGCCAAACAGCGCACACCAGAACGTGAGGGTGGGGTGATTTGTCACCAATAAATCGGCGCGATTCCGCTGCACTAAACGGATTGCCCGCCAACTGGTGCGAATTGCCGCCAGATTGGGATGCTGGAGCCAGCGTTCCAGGAAGTTCAGCGGTGTGGCGACACAAAAATGCCATTGCCGTGGTTTGTCATTTAGAGCTTGTGGCAGCCAGCGCCAATCGGCTTGTGGCGTTGTACAACACACGATACAGGGCAATTTCCCGGTGGTTGATATCACACCGTGGGGGGAAAACACAGGGGTATTCATAATCAGGGAGAAGGCAATAACAAGATCCCAAAGATTCAGTCGAGTGGCTTTGGGGCAGATGCAGAAAGAAGCCCTGATACCTCATTATTCTTACGGATAGGGGCAAATCACTCCGCGAAACCTCTGAAGACTTTGTGAAATCTTTACGGTGACTAGCGGGTGATGGTTGCGGCTTAAAGCTGGGATGAACTGCGATGGGCGATCGCGGACTGCCACATACCCCAAGCCAGTCCGCCCAGCAACACGAAACCCACTACGCCTGCCACCGGATTGCGCCCAATGCCCGTGATCCACTCCGGCACGCGCCCCGAATATTGAATCAGCTTGCCCACCTCCACAATGTAGTTGCCCCACACCAATCCGGCATGGATGCCGATGGGCAGTCCGAGCAAGTCGTACCGCTTGCCTAACCGCACCTGACTGTGAGATCGCTTGGCCCACACTAGCGCGATCCCTAAACACACCAGCGCTGGAAATGTCCACAGTCGCAAGTGGAGCGCCGCAAACAGGATGGCATTTGCCCACAACACCACAATGGGCGTGTAATCCCGTTGCAATTCATCCAACATCCAGCCGCGAAATAATAACTCTTCGGCAAACCCGATCGCCAGCGCGACCAGCAAGCCTTCTAGAATAATTTGAACCAGTTGGAACGTCGGCAGTTGCCATTGAATCCACCCGCAGATGGTTTGGACGAGGAGCAACACCCCGACACTGCCCAACCCAATTCCAACGCCGCGAACCACCAGTAAGCCATTTTGCCGCGAAAAATCTAGCCCATAGCTGCGGAACACCTGATGCTGACGGTGCACTCTGCGCCCCCAAAGCCGCACCAGCACCAGAAATTGGACATACAAGATCACCAGGGTAATGATCCCAGCCAAATTTTCGTCGCGAATCAGCCAGCGGAGCGGTAAGGCGATCGGCAACCAGACCGCCAGCAGGATTAAGGCAAACACCAGAATGCGCAGCGGGGCGGCAGTGGCACGGAGCTTGGACAGCAGGGAAGGCAAAGTGGGGGCAGCTACTCGTCAGGTTCGATTGTGCTGGTTAAACCATGATTTTTCAGGGTCTCGCAATAAAACTCTGCATGTTCCTGCGCACAGGTGATCACCAGCGCCACGCCATTCGTGTGGGCTTCCATCATAATATCCACTGCTTGGGGTTGGGTCAGGCTGGGAACCGTCGTCATCAACGTTTGGACGACATGCTCCATAGAATTGAAATCATCATTGTGCAGCAAGACCCGATACCGGGGAGCTAATTTTCGAACCGTTGAAGATTTCTGAAGAGTTTCGACTGACACTGCGCTAACCTCGCGTTAACTCCTGATGGGCAAACACACAAAAAGGCGACAACCAGGCAATTGTCACTTTACAGATCTTAACCCCTTTTATAGCATCCCGGCTTCAATCCATCACCCTGGTGACGAATTTTCATCGGGTCGCGGGAATCAGTAGAATGAAAGCTCATGATCTTCCTGATTGGCGCGTGTTCAATGCCCTACCGCCGCTATTTGACTGTCCTCAAGTTGTTCTGGATGACCGCGATCGCGGCGGAATTGGAATACCGCGTCAACTTTTTGATCGCGACCCTGAGTAGCTTTGGGGGGTTCATCGGCAGCCTATTCGGCTTGTTCCTGTTCTATCGCACAGGCTATCGGTTTGAAAACTGGAGTTGGGAACAAGCCCTCGTCGTGCTGGGCATCTTCACCGTGCTACAAGGCTTCTCAGCCACTTTCTTGGCTCCCAACTTGAACCGCATTGTCCGCCACATCCAGCAGGGCACATTAGATTTTGTCCTGCTCAAACCCATCAGTTCACAATTCTGGCTCTCGACCCACACCCTCTCCCCCTGGGGCTTACCCGACCTCTGCTTTGGGGTTGCCATGATTGTTTATGCGGGGAATAAATTAGGGCTGGGACTGAGCAATTACCTGTTGGGGTTGATCCCCATCCTGTTTGGGTTCCTGATTCTCTACAGCCTGTGGTTCATGCTGGGGGCGATGAGTATCTGGTTTGTCAAAATTTATAACGTTACCGAAGTCTTACGCGGGTTACTGGAAGCCGGACGCTTTCCGATGGTGGCTTACCCCATGGGCTATCGCGTCTTTTTTACCTTCGTCGTCCCGGTCGCCTTTCTCACCACCATTCCCGCTGAGGTGATTTTGCAACGGGGCAGTTGGGGCTGGGTGATGGGCGCGGCGCTACTATCGGCCTGCTTGCTGTGGGCTTCTGCGGCCTTCTGGCGATTTGCCTTACGGTTCTATACCAGTGCCTCCAGTTAGCGCGATCGCGTGTTCTAGCCAGCCGATCGCCGCTAAATATTTGCGGTATATTGTGGTGTCTCTGCCTCAGTCGTAAGAAGTGCAATCATGATGGGTATTTCTGCCAAGCTTTGGCCGGCGATCTCGTTGACCGTTGGCCTCCTGACCGTGAGCTGTGCTCCTGCCAACCAGCAAGCCACCCCGCCGCCGCCAGCACCACCCGCCGCGCAACCGTCGCCAGTTCCGTCACCGCCAGTGGCCCAACAGCCCAACAATCCACCCCCGGCTGCGCCGCCTGCCGCCCCACCACCAGCCAACCAGCCCTTATTCTGCGAAGGGCGTATGACGAATGGCTGGGCTTTCCGTGCCGACTTTGTGCCCGGAGGATTCACCCAAATTCGCTGGACGCGCGATGGCGAACAGCCGCAAATCTCGACCCTGACCTTTAGCGAGACTAACGCCCAGGGTGAACGGATTTACCGGGGAGCATTCCGCGCGGCCACAAATGTCACCCTAGTGGATCTGTCACGGGGCAATGTGCGACCAGGTTCCGAAGTCTCAGTCGGCGTGGATGAATGGGGTTGGTCGAGAGGGCAGTGTCGCAGTTAAGCGATGCCCTTTACTGAGGTTAAAGTCGCGATCGCGAAGCTGAATGACTCCGCGATCGCTGAGCGAATGCTTAAATGCCGCTACGTTGCGAAGTCGCTTCTCGAATGCGGCGCACTTCTTTAATCTCAGTCGCCGATCCAAACTCTGATTGACTTCTGAGTTGCTGATACACCTGCTGTGCCAAGGTCGGTTCTAGCAGCAAACACCACACTTGCGGCTTACCGTAGTATTGGCAGCGTTTGCCCACCTGAGTACGCGGCAGGTTGGCAGTTTGCAAGTAGCGCTGGAAGGCTTCTCGTTGGCTCGCTGTCAACTGTTGTTGGTCAATCATGACCATCTTCATCACCTCCCGCTGAGCCGCACTGGCGCTAGGTTGAGCGAGAAAAGTCGGCAACGGACTGAGGGCGATCGCGCCCATCGAAAGGAATGCAAGGAATTTTTGAGACATAGTTACTGTTCCTTCAGAGATTTGAAGATCCTGCCTTTGATGAAAGCCATCAAAGCATCCTCCTCACTTCACACCCCTCAATCACTCGTCAGGGTGAAGCGGTAAAGGGATGGGAGAAGCCTTTGAACAATATAGTTCATTTGTACTATTTGAGCAAGGGAGGGCAAGGGAGAGGAAGGGAGGGAAAGGAAGGGGGAGGGGAGGGAAATCTGGGAATCGTCGCTGGCACGTCTATTGCACCGCATCTTTGGCACATCTCTTGCACTAGATCTTTGGCAGGTCTCTGGCCTCCCCGCCATTCACCTGGAGACGTGCCAGCGGCGCGTCTCTACCAGATTTTCCCGCCTCGCGCTAAACGCCATCCCATCCAGGCAATGACCAACCATTCCCCCTCCTGCTCCTGCCTCCTGACTCCTGACTCCTGACTTCTTTCTTCCTCTCCCTCCCTTTACCTCCCTCTCCCTCCCTCTTCCCCCGAAATGTAAACTATTGTCGCAATAGCTATCGGTTTGGCAGCAATTCTTTAGAAAATATCGGCTGACATCATCTGAATTAGGAGAGAGTCAATTGCTTCATTCACTCGTATTGGCTGTAGCTACCCGCGCCTCCGACTGGAGTCCTTCTGTGGCTGTGGTGATGGTTGTTTGCAACATCATCGCGATCGCAATTAGCAAATTCTCGATTCAACGTCCCCATGTGGGGCCTGAAGTTCCCGGCTTAGGGCTAAGTGTGCCTGCGTTGATTGCTGCTACTTGCTTTGGGCATATCTTGGGGGCAGGGGCGATTCTGGGTCTGACCAACACGGGCGCGTTGTAAAGCGCAATTCGCCAATTGAGTTGCGGCTTGATCGGGTTCCGACCAAACCGATTATCTGTCACTTTGCTTGAGGAGCGAGAGGGGAACTTCTGGCTCCTTTGTTTTAGGTGAATCTGTCGCAGGGTGTTAGGCAGCGAGAGTGTCAATCACTACAGTGAGAGCAATCTCCTCCTGTGATGACAATTACCGTGAATGATTACATTCTGAGCCTGCTGGTGGTGGGCTTGCTGCTATTATTTGTGACCCTGGGTTCTGGCTGGATTACCCGCCTGCCGCTCTCCTATGCGTTGATTTATCTGGTCTGTGGGGTGATTCTGAGTCCCTATGGCTTTGGGCTGATTGAGATCCGTCCGGGCGCGGAGTTCCTGGAACGGGTGACGGAATTTGTGGTGTTGATCTCCCTGTTTAGTTGCGGGTTGAAAATGAATCGCCCGTTTCAACTGCCAGCCTGGAACTCCACCATCCGGCTGATTGGCCTGTTGATGCCAATTTCGATTTTTGGGGTGGCCGCGATCGCCCATTGGGGGTTGCAACTGGACTGGGGGCCAGCGGTGTTGTTGGGGGCCATCTTAGCCCCGACTGATCCCGTCCTGGCTTCCGAGGTGCAGTTATCGCACTTAGACGATCAGGATGAACTGCGCTTTGGCTTAACGTCAGAAGGCGGTTTAAACGATGCGCTGGCTTTTCCCTTCGTTTACTTTGGCTTGCATTCGTTGAAGGAGGGACCGTGGCAGAACTGGCTTGGCTCCTGGCTAGCGGTGGATGTGTTCTGGGCGATCGCGGCGGGATGTGTGGTCGGAGTGTTAGTGCCGCGCGGGATCATCTGGCTCGATCGCCGGATTCAACGCATTCGTCCGGCGGATACCTTGATGGAAGACTTTGTCGCCTTGAGTATGGTGCTCCTGACCTATGCCATCACTGAATTAGTGAATGGCTATGGGTTCATTGCCGTCTTTATTGCGGGCATTGTGGCGAATCGGGGCTATCACAATCCAGAAAAGAAAATTTCTCAACTGGAATTTACCGAAACCATCGAGAAATTGATGGAGATCGGGACGATTTTGCTGCTGGGGTCGCTTCTGCGCCATGAACCGCTGCTGAAATATTTGCCATCAACCCTGCTGGTCGCTGGTGCCTTGTTTTTCCTGATTCGTCCCCTGGGTGCCTGGATTTCAACGATGGGCAATCATTCCCCCGTCATCCATCGGGTGCTGTTTGGCTGGTTTGGGATTCGGGGCGTGGGTTCGCTGTATTACATTTCCTATGCGCTGGGGAGTGGCTTGCAGGGCGAAATCGGGGAGCAACTGGCCTGGATCACCTTCACGACAGTCGTGCTATCGGTGATGATCCATGGGGTAACGGCGACCCCGTTGATGAAACGGTATGCGCAATGGAGCAGTCGGCAAGCCTCACGCCAACAGCCGCGCGAAGTGCTGACTCGCTAGCAGGGCGGTGCCATAAGCGGCTTCGGGATGGCGGGAGGGCAGGACGGGCACGGGCAGGTGGCGATCGCGAATGGCAGTCCAGGCCGAGTTCGCAGCCCCGCCTCCGGCAGTGTAAACCTTGGCGAGTGGAGTCGCGCCTAACGCCTGGAGTTGTTGATAGCCTTCAGCTTCAATCCGCGCCATGCTTTCCAGTAACCCGTGAAGAAAGGCGACCGGATCACTGGGTCGTGGTTCTAGTTGGGGCGGCAGGGTGGGGTCATTCACAGGAAACCGTTCGCCGGGTTGGATCAGAGGATAGTAGCGAAGGGGGCTGGGTTGCGCCACGGGAATTTGCTGACTGAGCTGACTCAGTTCGGCCGGCGAGAAAAACTGTTGCAGGACTGCACCGCCTGTATTGGAAGCCCCTCCTACCAGCCACAACGATCCCAACCGATGACTGTAGATGCCTGCCGCCGCCTGATCAACGGGCGTTGCGCTCAACAACTTCAGAACTAAGGTGGAGCCGAGGGAGGTGACGGCTTCACCGGGAGCGATCGCCCCACTCGCGAGAAAGGCGGCAATGCTATCCGTGGTTCCGGCATGAATCCAGCAGGTGGGGGGTAAGCCGAGGGTCGTGACCAGATGGGGCTGGAGCGGGGCGATCGCGGTGCCGGGGGTGAGGACTTGCGGCAGCAAAGGGGCAATATCTAACGATGCTAACCAATCGGGGTAGCGGAGATTCGCCAC
>JAIXVO010000667.1 GCA_027482985.1 Cyanobacteriota bacterium | reverse complement strand
GGTTACTTCACGGGTTTGATCAGATAGCAGCGACGCTTTTTCGCCAAAAAATTCCCCTGGTGAGAGCACTCCAATAGTGCGCAACTGCCCTCTAGGGTTGGGAGCCAGCAATTCGACCTGCCCTTCTACCAGCAGATACAGACCCGATAGGGGCGTGTCTACCTCTACCACCACTTCCTGCTCGGCGTAGTCTCGCAGTTGGCTGCGTTGCAAGATCTTTTCTAAGGTGGCGACGGGCAGACTCGCCAGCCCAGACAAACTGCGGAGCACTTGCAGATTGATCACCTGCTCTTCTTCTGGTGTCGGTAGAGTGGTTTGGTAGGGTGCCTCCACTTGCACCGGGTAGGGCATGGTGAGATTATGCCGTTTAGACACATACCAAAGGCGCAGCATAAATTCATTCCGCATTCGAACCGCCTGGGGCATGGTGGGGGCAGAGAGCCCAATCTGGTAATTGATCGCAAAATCTCCATAGCCCGATAGACTGACCCAAATCGAATCGGGAATAACCCCTGGTGCCTTGAGGGCCGTTTGCTTCAGCAATCGGATTACTTTGCGAGGTGGGTCGTCGTAGGAGAAAGAAATATCGATCACCTTTTCATAGATGGGGCGGGGTTGGCTAAAGTTGGTGAACGATCCCTGGGCAATTTCTGAGTTGGGCACAATCACCAGATCCCCCGAGGAGGTTTCTATATGCACCGATCGCCAGTTAATCTCAACCACCTTGCCTAACCGATCGCCGACTTGAATCCAATCTCCCAAGGAAAAGGGTTGCTCAAACAGCAGCGAAACCCCCGAGAAGATGTTGCCCAAACTATCTTGCAGGGCCAGACCAATGACCAGAGAGCCAACCCCCAACGCCGTTAGCAGGCTCCCCAGGTCAGCCCCCCACACCGTAGACAGGACGATGGCAGCCCCCACCAAAACCAGCACAAACCGACCCAGATCCCGAAATAACTGGGGCACCTTAGCCTGCCAGCTGCCTTCCGGCGCGTCTTCAAACAGAATCACATTGAGCAGGGTCAGGGCCGCGTAGATCAACGTCATCCACAGCAGCATTTCAGAAATGCGCACTATGATATCTGTGCGAGGCCGTTGGATGACCTGAACTAAAAACACAAATAGGGCTAGCGAGGGCAAGACCCAACTTCGCAGAATGCGCATCGGCTCTGCCATCGGCCACTGACGGCGCTCTAGGCGCAAAATCACCTCGCCCAGTACCAGCATGGCCAGGGGAAACCCCAGTACCAGGGCGAGTACCCAGCCCAGCCCATTCTGCACGAAAAAATTCGTTTGCATGGCTTAGCCCTCCATCGCTCCAGCTCCAACCGTAAACGCGTTTAGGGGAGTCACTTCCCAAACCGCTAGTTTGCCTTTGCCCTTCATCACCACATCGGCCACCGGTTCAAAGTGATACAGCCCTTGCAGCGCATCAAAGACCGATTGGGTGGCCTGAATCACGTTCTGACTGGGCGACTCATGGATTTTCCGAGCGATATTAATGGTTTCTCCCCAGACTTCATAGTTAAATTTGGTTTTACCCACCACCCCAGCGGCAATTGAGCCAGAGTGAATGCCAATATCCAGACTCAGATCAACCCCCTGTTTCTGGCTGAATCGGCGCATGATATTGAGCAATGCCAGGGCAAAATCGACGGTGCGTTTGGCATGGTCAACCCTGGGTATCGATAGGCCACAGATCGCCAGGTAGGTTGACCCCATACTGCGCAATTTTTCTACCCCATAGTGCTCAGCGGCTTCATCGAAGGCTCCGATCAACTCATTCAGCAAGACGATCGCCTGGTCAGGCGATAGTTGGGCCGATAGGGAATTAAAGCCTTCTAAATGGGCATACAGTACGGTCACGCTGGGGAAGCTATCGGCAATATCCTGTTCGCCGCTTTTGAGTCGGGCCGCCGCCTTAGGGGGCAGGATGGTCAGTAGCAGGCGATCGTTTTCTCGTAATTGAGCCTGAATAGTCCGATCTTTCTCATGCAATGTCTTTGCCATGGCATTAAATGAGCCAGCCAGATCGCCAAACTCATCCTGAGACCGCACCTTGACTTCGATATCGTTATGGCCTGCGGCAATCTCCTGGGTTCCGGCGATGAGCCTGCGAATGGGCGTTAAGAATGATTTGGCTAACCAAAGGGACAACAGGGTAATTAGGGGCACCAAAATGGCGGCGGTCGCCAACATGCGCCGGGTCAGGTCACGAATGCCTTTGAAGATTTCATCCTGATCCATTTTGGCAATTAAGGCCCAATCAAACTCCCCAAATTTGATTGGCTGGTAGGCCCCAAGCACGGGAACCCCTCGATAATCCAAGTAGGCGTCTGTTCCGGTCTTGCCACTCAGGGCATTCAGAATGCCTTGGGTCTTAGCCGACTGAATCAATATGGGGGTCTGGGCGGTCTTCATTAACGCAATCTTGTCAACCGATACGTTCTGTTTCTCTAGGGTTTTGAGGTAGGTATCTGGGTCTTGTAAAAAGAAGCGGGTGGTAGAGCGCAACAGGTTGTCTTGACCCACCAGATAGGTTTCGCCGGTTTTACCCAGACCGATGTCTTCCCACTTCTGGTTGCCATTCATAATTTCATCGATGCGATCGGAGGGCACCTGAACGATAAAGGCACCGGTAAACTTGTCACCATCAAACACCGTGGTGCCGACAAAGGCAGCAGGTTTGCCAAAGGATGGTATGTATTTCTCAAAGTCAGTGATGGTAACGAACTCTGGATCCCTAGACTTGCGAATCGCCTCATAGGCTTTAGCCAGACCACTATCGGACAAGGGGCCTGTCTTGAGATTGGCACCAAAGTCAATTTCTTTGGCAACGCTGTACAACACCTCCCCGGTCTCAATATCGACCAGAAAGATATCGTAGTAGTCAAAGACCTGGGCCACCACCCGGAAACGCTTG